>JAUIFV010000169.1 GCA_030430155.1 Gammaproteobacteria bacterium | reverse complement strand
CTAGTGAAGAACCGCTAAGTCGTCAAGTAAACCAAGAGGGTCAATCGTTGACGCATCCATCCCAGGTGTCCGTCACCGATCAATCGCAGCGCCTGACCCTTCCCAAATCACTGCTCCCAACCCCCAATTCCTCTCACCAATCTACCCAAACCGCCCCAACCCCCGCCGCACCACCTCCACAGCCCGCTCCGCCCCCACCCGCAGCCCATCATCAACCCCCACCTCGTCCCCCAACCGCTCCCAAAACCCCAACGCGACCTCCGCGGCCCACCGCCAATCTTCCACCTGCCCGGGCGCTGGCGGCGGCGGCGTGAGTTGCCGCTCGGGCAGGCTGCCCTGCGCACTCGGCCTCCAGAGCATGGGCAGCATGTCGTAGACCGGGCACAGCGGCAGCGGTCGCTGGTCGCGCAGCTGCAGGGCGAGGTTGCCGAGGTGCATGTCGCTGTTGCCGATCAGGGCGCCAAACCAATAGATGCGCTGCAGGTTTTTGGCGTCCTCGGCGCTGATCCAGCCGTCGCGCTGGAGTTCTACGGCAAGCTGCCACCAGGGCGGGTCGGCGTGGCCGTAGAAGGCCGCATCCAGGGCGGCGAGCGAGACCTGTCCGCGGCGGCCCAGGCTGGCCGTGCGGTCGAAGCGCGGCGACTCCAGGTAGATCCGGTTGCCGGCTGCGAACACGCGATCGGCGGCGGCGGCGATGCCGTGCTCGTTGAGCACCCGCGCCGCCAGCGCCTCGGCACACAGCAGCGAGGCCCAGCGTTCGGCAACCGGGTTGCCGCCGGCATCGCTGAACTTGACGATCAGGGACTCGTAACCGTCGGCAGTCCGCAGGATGGTGGTGAACTTCTGCTGTTCGCCGCCGGGAGAGGACCCAACGGGCTCGCCGGCCAGCGCGGCGTCGGCCAGCGTCGGATAGGCGCCTTCGCGCTCGGCTGGCGCAATTGCCTGCTTCGGATGGTCGATAGCCGCCAGCGCGCGCTGCAGGCTGGCCTCACCCAAGACCAAGTCACCGATCTGGTCCTCGCCCGCGTGGGCCAGGGCGGCGATCACGTGGTCGCCGGTCCAGCGGGTCAGATCGGCAGGGACGTCGAGCGTGGCCGCCAGCCGGTGGGCGTAGTGGCGACCTAGGAAACCCTGCGGTCTCTGGTCGTCTAGAAACCAGGGCAGATCGGGATAGACGCCAGCGGTGAACTGCGGCGCATGCATCAGCACCGGCAGCGCCCGCAGTGGACGCAGCCCGAACTGACCGCGGCCGATGGCCTCCAGAGTGCCGAGGATCTCGACCTGGGTTTGCTCACTGATGCGGTAGAGCGGCCACGCCATCGCGCCGGCGATGCGCCGCCGAGTGGCGTAAACGGTGGCCCGCGCCGCGCCGTAGCGCTGCACACTATCCCTTGCCCTGGCCACGCGCCGCGACAGCGTTGCCCGACTGATGCCCAGGCTGGCCTGCAGCTCGGACGCCGGCATCGCGCCGCGCTGCTGCAGCGTGTTGATCAGCTCGGAATCTGGCGTTGAATCTTCGTTCATGGCTCATGATGAAACGATTTGTGCAACGGTTCAATAGCTTTAATGTATTGATTCACCGAAGATTGAGTCCAGCTGCCGCCTGTTTGGTGAAACGATTTCTGCAACGTCTCTAGAAGCGAGCCCAAGATCATCGCACCGACTCGCGCATAAGGAGATCGGCGAAGACGTACTTGACGGTACGTGAAGTCGATCGGCGGCCCCGCATGATCTCAGTCCGAAAGCTCGACGCGCTTCACCCGGTCTCGTGGATTTCGGTACCCACCCCACAAAGCAGTCCCGACGTTGCGGATGTAAGACCCCAACCGAGCCCGTCCAAAGGAGCCGTCATGCTCGATTCCTCCCTGCCATTGCCACATCCTTGCCGCGCCACGGGCGCGGTGACGCGCGCGCGGCTACTTGGCCTTGTCCTGTTGTCCTGCGCCCACGCGGTGATACTCACGCTGCTCGCGACTGGGTCCGGCAAGGACAGGTATGTCGAGAGCGGGCAGCAGCGCCTTGAGCGGCTGCCGCTCGCCAGCGGCAGGATGGATGGGTACGTCGACAACGCTGCGCGGGCCCTGGAAGTCGATCATCGGCTGCCGGCAATGTGGGCAGCCAAAGTGGAGATGGGCGTATGAGGATCCTTACCCGGCACGCCTGTCTTCTCGCCCTGCTGCTCAGCGCCATCGCCAACCCGCCCGGCGCCGTCGCAGGAACACCTTCGGCCGGCCCGATCTGTCTGCCCGGGGAGTGGTTCTCGGATGTGCAGACGTTGGTGAATAACGTCAGCCGCCGCGACTCCACGGCACGGTGGTACAGCGCTGCGCGCCAAAAGACTCGCGAGCGCTTCGTACTGAGCCCGACTCAGACGGCCAACCTGTACACCGACTACGCGGCGGGTGAGCAAGTGCTGGTCCTTGACGACAATGGCACCATCACCACCTGCAGCAGCTCAACGGTGACCGCGCCGCTAGAGCCTGTTTGTCTGGCCGATGGCCTGAGCTTCATGCCCGACGCCGCGCTGTCCACTGGCGGCCTGCTGCCGCTGCAAAGCTGGCGAGTCTCCAGCGGCAATGTTTCCTTGCACGAGGCCTTGACCATGACAGTCGGCGAGACTGTAATGCCGGTCCGGTCCTACCAGCGACGGTCAGCGACCACCTCGCTGCTCATCGAGTATTGGAACTTCCGAACCTCGCTGGCGGACGCGGAGTTTGAGCTGCCCTGCACGCCGACCCGCGCGGCGTCTGCCAAGGCCGTGGCGCTAGAGCATGGGCTGGAACTGGTGGAGGGTTCACGCTTGCGTCCGGTCGGGGCATCCACCGCAACCGAAGCTGCACAATGAGAGCCCTGGTGACGGCTTCAGCGCTCGCTGGCATTGCTGTACTGGCGACGCTGCCTGTCAGCGCCGCCGTAATCACGGTGACGACGCTGCAGGATACGCTCGCTGGCCCGAGCTGCTCGCTGCGTGCCGCCGTGCAGGCGGCCTCGACGGATGCGCCGGTCGGCGGCTGTATCGCGGGCGAACCTGGATTGGATCGCATTGATCTGGGCCCGGGCGTCCATCGCCTGACTCTGGCGGGTACGGACGAAGATGCAGGAAGCACCGGTGACCTCGACGTCAACGGTGAGCTGCAGATCATCGGAAGCGGGCCGCAGGCGACCTTCCTTCAGTGGGAGGGTCCGCCTGACGACCGTCTGCTCGATGTGGCAGCTGGTGCGACGTTGGAGCTCTCCGGGTTGAGCCTGCGGCGCGGCATGGTCGCCGGTCGGGGCGGCCTGATCCGCGTCGATGGCACTGCGACGCTGCGCGATTGCGGGCTGTTTGAGGGCGCCGCCGACTTTGGCGGTGCAGTCGGACTGGGCAACGCGGCGCATCTGACCGTCGAGCGCTGCGAGATCGCTGACAACCTGGGCAATGGCGGCGGCATCGGCGTGGGGCCTGATTCGACGCTGGTCCTGCGCCGCAGCCAGCTGCATGACAACGTGTCGCGCGGGCAAGGTGGCGGCGGCATTCTGGGCAGCTTCGCCGAGCTCACCGTCGAGGACAGCGAGATCACCGACAACCGCGCAGACGATTCGCGCTGGGGTGGTGGAGGACTGCTGCTGCAAGGTGGATCGCTGACTCTGCGAGCCTCCACCCTCGCCGGCAACTCGGCCAGCGATGCGCAGGGCAATGGCAGCGCCGTGCATCCGACGCTGGACGAGTCTGGCGGAGCGGGCATGTCGCTGCGCGGCGCTCGAGCGGACATTGAGAACAGTACGATCTCGGGAAACAGCGCCGACGCAACACTGCTGGGTGCTGGCGGCATCCTCGCTGTCTACAGCGATGTGCGGTTGGCCCAGAGCACCCTGGTCGGCAATCAAAGTCAGCGTAGCGAACTGCCGCCTGCCGGTGGGACGCTGGCGCGTTGGGATAACGACCGACCCGAGGCCGAGCTGCGTCTGAGTCACAGCCTGGTCAGCGGCAGCGGCCAGCATTGCACCGCCGCAGGCGCCATCTCGGGCGTGGGCAATCGCATCGACGATAGCAGCTGCGGTTCCAGCGCTGGTTCCCTTGGCGCACTGACCGGACTCGATCCGCTGCTGGCAGACAACGGCGGACCCACCCGAACGCACCGGCTGGTGGCCGGCAGCAATGCGTTCGACGCCGGACCTGCAACCTGTCTGGGCACCAGCGGGCAGCCATTGGTGGTCGACCAGCGCGGCGTGAACCGACCGCAGTTCGGCGCTTGCGATCTCGGCGCATTCGAGATCGAACCGGAAGCCAGCGATACGGTGATCAACTCCGCCACACCAGATCCCTCCCAAGCGGGGGAGCCGGTGTTGGTTTCCGTCTCGGTCACTGGCGCAACGATGGCACCGAACGATGGTCAGGTCACGGTGCTGGCTTCCAGCGGTGAGAGCTGCAGCGACACCGTAGCGAGCAGCGCCGGCGGCGCCGCGCTGTACAGCTGCGCGCTGGTATTCAACAGTGTCGGTCTGCGCACGCTGAGCGCCGATTTCAGCGCCTCCACCACCCACGGGGACAGTACATCGACCGCCGAGCCGCACGCCGTCATCAGCACGTTGACGATCAGCCCGGAAAGCCTGCTCAACGGCCGTTTCGGGATGCCTTATGACGCAATGCTGGTTGCCAGCGGATCGGGCAGCACGGCGCCATATGTGTTTTCGCTCAGCGAGGGCGCACTGCCACCGGGGCTGACGCTGGCAGACGATGGCGCCATTACCGGCACGCCGACCGCGGCGGGCGGGCCGTTCATGTTCGCCGTCACCGCGACCGACAGCAGTGCCGCTGACCTGGGTGGCCCGTTCAGCGGGACTGCGCAATACAGCATCAGCATTGACCGAGTCGATCAAGCGCCGCTGATTGCAACGGCCAATCCCGCCACCATTCCCCTCACCGGAACCAGCGCACTGGGCAGCACAGGCGGTTCAGGCACCGGCCCAGTGGTCTTTGCCGTCAGCAGCGGGAGCAGCGTCTGTGCCGTTTCCGGCACGACCTTGACCGGGTCGGCGGTCGGTAGCTGCGTGATCACAGCGACCAAGGCGGCCGATGCCAACTACAACGAGACCACGGCAACCGTCGAGGTCGCTGTTCTGCCGTCGGCTGATTTGCAGATCAGCAAAACCGACGGGGCGCCTTTCGCGACGCCGGGCAGCTACGTCGAGTATGAAATCCTTGTCGCCAACGCCGGCCCACTGGCCGTCGCCAGCGCCCGTGTTCAGGACCCGGTGCCGACCGGGCTGAGCGATGCGGTGTGGACCTGCGCACCGCTGCAGCTCGGCAGCTGCCCGGCGACCAGCGGCAGCGGCGATATCGACGAGCAAGTCGATCTCCCGGTCAATGCGGTGCTGCGATATGTATTCAGCGCCATCGTCTCCGCGGAAGTGGGCGACACGGTCACCAACACCGCTACCGTGGCCACTCCCACCGGCACCGTCGAGCTCGACGCGAGCAACAACAGCGCCAGCGATGCCAACGTCGTCGTTAGGGACGGGTTGTACGCAGATGGCTTTGAAGCGGCTGGCTCGGGCGTCAGTGTTGCGACGTCTTCCAAAGACAAATGATTCACCAAGCAGCCACCCCGCTTTACTGAACGGGGTGGCACGGGAGACCGACTACGGTTGTGAACCGATCTGCAGAGTCTTGCTCACGTCGTAGGGACTGAACACGGCGATTCGCCAGCCCTGGTCGTCGTCTCGATGCAACAGGTAAAGCGAGACAGTCTCGTACACCGTTTCGCCCTGCGCGTTGACGCCTCTGCCGACGTTATTGGCCAGCGCCTTGTTGTCGGTGAGCGGATGGACGTCCACCTGCAGCCACTCCAGCCGGGTGACGCCGCGCGCCTCGAGCATGGTCACGAAGCGCTCGAAATTGGCACCCAGGGCGGCTGCGGATTCGGGTGCAAAGGGCGCGCCCTTGGGTGGCGACTGCAATACCGGCATCTGGACCAGACTGCCGATCTCTACGCGGAACTGCTCGCCCTGCTGCGGCTGGCCGAAGCGGCGGTTGTAGACGGCGATGTAGTCGTCGAAGAAGGCACGCAGTTCGGCGCCGGGATCGCCCTGGGGCATGACGCCGGATGCAGCGGCGGCTTGGCAGACGAAGGCGCAAAGGCCGGCTATCAGTAGTCTGGTCGCATTCATGAGTTCAGTCACTCCGGGTTGGTGAGGGGTAGTGTGGTGAACCGCATTTACCTTGAATCTAGTTCCGATGGATTTTTTCCTGAGGCAAGGCGCGAGGAGGAGGCATAGCAGGGCTATGGTGACGACGAGCAACGCCGCATTCAGGGACGGCTCACTAGCGCGGTGGGATCAAGGTAAATGCGGTTCACCACACTACGTGGAAACCTGTGGCGCTTTGGACGGCTGCGCTGGAGGCTGAGGCTGGCGATCATCGAAACGCCTGCCGATACGAATCCCGACGGCGCCCCAGCCGGCGGCAATGGCCGCGCCAAAGAAGGAAACCGCCGCCAGCGCAATGCCCAGGCCGTCGGTCAGCAGCGCAAACAGCGTCCCGCTGACGGCATCGCCGCCTCGATAGACGACGACGTCGATGACCGACTTGGCCTTGAATCGCTGTTCGGCGCTGACCTGGGTGAACAGCACTTCCCGCGCCGGTCGGGTCACGGCGTAGTTGCCGACCCTGCGAATCACCTGCAAACCGAGCAGGACCAAGACCACCGGGGCAACGGCGAGCGCCAGCAGCGCCACGGCAACCGCGAAAGGCGCCAATGCCAGCGTTGCGGCCATCCCGAAGCGGCGCAGGATTCGCCCGGTCAGGACGAAGGCGCAGACGAACGTCAGCGTGTTGACCACCCAATCGATGCCGCCGAGGATCGCCGCGCGCTGCGGGCGGGTGTAGGCGGCGAGCAGGTTCTTCTGCTCAAAGTAGACGAAGGAGCCGATGAATACGTAGAGCAGCAAAAAGCAGCCGATCCAGCGCAGCGTCGGGTCTCGGATCACGTCGGCAAAACCCGCCCACCAGCGCCCCCCGATCAGCTGCGAATGCCCTGCCCTACCGCGGTCGCTGGCGCCGCCTCCGGGGCAGACGCGGTCGATGTAGAAGACCAGCGGGATGACCGCCAGCAGTCCGACCGACGCCAGGAGCATCAATCGATCCAGACCGAAGGAGGTCGCAAACAGCGTGGGAATGGTCGGCCCCAGGATTGCCCCGGCGCTTGCCCCGGCCGCGATGATGGCGAACAGCCGCTCACCCTGCTCGCGATCAAACACCTGGGCCATGAAGCTCCAGAACACCGACAGGTTGAGCAAACTGAAGGTCGTGACCCAGAGGTAGAAAGCCTTCTCGATCAGCGTCGGGTCAGCCACCCGCGGCGCCGCCAGGTAGAAGGCGAAAAAGGTCAGCGAGTACAGCGCGTAGACCGCCGGTGCAACCAGTCGTAGGGGCAGTTTGGAGACTGCCAGACCGTACAGCGCGACCAGGCCGGTGCTGAGAATGAACTGGAGATTCCAAAGCAGGCTGACCTCGCTGTCGGACCAGTCGCTTGCCATCGCATCGCGAACCGGGCGGAGCACGAAATAACAGGCCATCAGCAGGAACACCGTGACAAAGGCCGCGATAGTCGCGCGCTGCTCATCGGGCTTGACCAACGTGATTCGATCAATCGCCTTGCGGATCATGCTCAGTGCGCTGCGGCGTCGAGGATCTGCTGCAGCGAGGCGACCAGGGCTTGCGGCTTTATGGAGTGGGCATGCCCACGGTTGAGCTCGACCACACGGCGCAGGGTCTGCTCGATGGCGTAGTCCGCTTCGCGCTGGTTCGGAGTAACCACGTAACGTCGTTTCGGCGCCGCGCTGGTCATGAACTCGAGCACGGCGTCAGCCACCGGCTGCGGCGACGCATGGTGGGAACGGTCGGCCTGCCGGAACGCGGCAAAGCGCTCGCGTTCCTCCGCAAAACGGGTCTGCAGCTGCGACTCGGCCAGGTGCTGTTGACGCTGCGCAGTGTTGCGCATGATGTCGGACTGAAAGTTGCCAGGCTCGATGACGCTTACCTGCACAGAGAACTTCGAAAGCTCCAAGGCCAGCGAGTCGGTAAAGGCCTCAATGGCGTGCTTGCTCATGGCGTAGGCCCCCATCAGACGGCCCGCGAACAGCCCGGCCAGAGAGCCGGTGGTGGTGATCCGTCCCTGGCTTTGGATGATCAGCGGTGCGAACGCCTTGGTGACACGGTAAGGGCCGAAGACATTCACCTCCATGACGAATCTGAGGTCGTCCTCGGACTGCTCGATCAGCGGATCAGCGACGAATACACCGGCGTTGTTGACCAGCCCGAACAGCGCCAAGCCGCCCTCCTGGACAGTGCGTACCGCCTGGTCGATATCAGCCTGGACGGTGACATCGAGCCGGATGCCTTCGATATTGGGCAGCCGGCTGAGGGCCTCGATGTCCGCCGGCTTGCGGGCACCGGCGTAAACGAAGTATCCGCCGCGGGACAGGGTCAGCGCGATCTCCCTGCCGATGCCGCTGCTGGCGCCGGTGACCACGATCGCCTGTGTGGGCTGTTGCGGTGCTGGCGGGGCAGCGTAGACCGCCAGGGACGATCCCAACAGGACGAGCGCAAGGAAGAAGTATCGGCGCATGGTGAGTCTCCGTGAACGCGAATGGGAACTCACCTTAGGTCGCGGTAGCGCACCACGACCGGGTTCGTAGACGAAGGTGTGCTGCGCGTCGACCAGGCCACCGCTGGCGTCATTCGGACGCGACGGGCGGATTCGTCGACAGCAGCGGGCCATTGGTCGACGATGCGCCGGATACAGACCGACCGCACGACCACACTGCGCTAAGCTCGAGCGGCTTCCAGCCGGCCTCTGCACATGCTCAAGACCGCGTTTGCCTATCTCGCCTTCTGGGCCGTTGTCTTTCTGATCAACGTCGCGCCTGACTGGCACCGCTACGCATCGCTACGGGAAATCATCGAGGTCGGCGGGACGACGACGCTGCTGCAAGCGCTGGTCGCCCTGGTGGCGCTAAAGCTGCTGGTCCCGCGGTGGCTGGACCGCGGCGCAGTTCGCACCTTCGCGGCGCTATTGCTGGTCGTTCTAATCGTCGCAGCCGAGTTGAACATACTGATCAGCTATTACTATCTCGAGCCGACCTATGCGGCGTCCTACGCGCAAAAGTACGCCGCCATCGCGGATCTGAGTCTGATCGAACGGCTGGGCTACTCCAGCGTGATTCGCTACATCGTCTTTTCCAAGATCCCGACGCTCTGTTTTCCGGCCGCGGTCCTGATCGCGGTGGCCTACTATCGCAAGGGCCAACGCGAGGCGGCCTTTCGGGAACACCGCAAGGCCGCCGAGATCGAGGCCTTGAGAAACCAGCTGCAACCGCACTTCATCTTCAACACGCTGAACAACATCTACGCGCTTGCGATACAGCGCTCGCCGCTAACCGCCGAAGCCGTGGCCAAGCTGTCCGGCATACTCGATTACGTGCTGTACCGCTGCGCCAACGACCGGGTCTCGCTGGGCGAGGAGGTGGCCATGCTGGAAGACTACATCGCGCTGGAACGCCTGCGATTCGGCGATCGCGCCGAGGTCACGTTCAGCAATGAGGCAAACGAAACCGACGCGGTCGCGCCGCTGCTGTTCCTGACCCTGATCGAGAACGCCTTCAAACACGGCGTGAGCCAGGCGATTGGCGATGCGACCGTCGATGTGGCTTTGCGCTCAGATGACAAGGAGATCGTGTTGAAAGTCAGCAACAGCCGGCCCAACGCCGCTGGCGGGAGCGAATCGGAGAGCGGTGGCATTGGACTTGCGAACCTGCGTAAGC
Source organism: Gammaproteobacteria bacterium (assembly GCA_030430155.1). GTDB lineage: Bacteria > Pseudomonadota > Gammaproteobacteria > Xanthomonadales > SZUA-5 > SZUA-5. The sequence goes on along the minus strand of JAUIFV010000169.1, from coordinate 998 downwards.
AGTTGGATCTGCTCTATCCGGGCGCGCATCGCCTCGACGTGCGCGACGCGCGGGATCGATTCACCGCGACGTTGGTGCTGAGTCGAGTCGCGGCATGAGTTCATCCAAGGTTCGCTGCGTCATCGTCGACGACGAAGTCCTGGCCCGTCAGCTGCTCGCCGGACACCTTGAACAGCTGCCCCAATTCGAGCTCGTCGCCTCCTGCGCGAACGCCATCGACGCGAGCCGGATCCTTGGCGCCGAACCGGTAGACCTGCTGTTCCTGGACATCGAGATGCCAGTGATCAAGGGAACCGATTTCTACCGCAGTTTGATTCGCCCACCCGCGGTGGTGTTCACCACGGCATATCGCGACTACGCCCTGGACGGTTTCGATCTGGAAGCGGTGGACTACCTGCTCAAGCCGATCACCTTCCCGAGGTTCTTTCGCGCGGTCGAGCGCTTCCTCGCCGCGCGGTCGCGGCCCTTGCCCCAGGGACGGCAGGCCCCGTCAACGCCGACTGCGCTGTTTGTGCGCGTCGACCGAAAGGACCTGCGTATCGCTTGCGCCGACATCCTCTTCGTCAAGGGGCTGAAGGACTACGCGCGCATCCACACAGCCGAGCGCATCTACACCACCAAAGAAACCCTGAGTTGCCTGGGCGATCGACTGGGCGGTGACTTTGTGCGCATTCACCGCTCTTTCATCGTCAACCGCCTGCGAGTCACCGCGGTGACCCGGCACGAAGTGGAGTTGGCTGACGTCGAACTTCCGGTTGGTGAGGCGTTCCGGGAAGCCGCCCTGATTGAACTCGGTGGTGGCTGAGCGGCGCCATCGACGTGGATACCCGCGCCCCGCCCAGTTCATTCCGGCATCATGCCGCCGGCCCACATCATTCATGAACCTTCTACTGCAGCTTCCGCAGACGTACCGTGGCGCGGAATGTGGGGCTCGGTCGTTTGCTCACCCCGACGCAGCCATCGTCAACTATCGCCAGTTCAGCTCCGGGGTGACCCGG
>JAUIFV010000168.1 GCA_030430155.1 Gammaproteobacteria bacterium | reverse complement strand
CGCGACAGGGGAGCTCCGCGGCGGTTGGACTGCGGGCGTCGCCGAGTTTCGCTGTTGCGGCTCGCGGACTGGAGCATGACGCAGGCGTAGCAGCGCTACGTCAAGGAATGCGCAAGGAGCAAGTCGCGACAGCGGAGCTCCGCGGCGGCCGCAGCGACGCGGGCGTAGCTGCGCTACGCCAAGGAGGTTGGAGGGAGCAAGCCGCGGCAGGGGAGCTCTCAGGGAGCCGCAGTAGCCAAGCCAGTGAAACAAGGGCAGCCCGCAGTTCGGCTGGTGACGCGTAGCGAGGCCGTTCAGGCGTTCGCAGGGTGCGGATCGCGGACCGGAAACCGACGCCGGCGTAGCAGGGCTACGTCAAGGAGGGTGGAGGGAGCAAGCCGCGCCATGCGAGCGCTTGGGCGGCCGCAGTAGCGGCACTAGCCGAATTGCGGGCTAGTCGCTTTGCCCCCCCTCCGCTACCATCGACGATCCGCCGGTGCGTGTAGGTCATGTCGGAAAAGCCGCCCATCGAGATACCGGGTTATGAATTGCTGAAGGAGATTGGCTCCGGCGGCATGGCGACGGTGCATCTGGCGGTGCAGAAATCGCTGGACCGCAAGGTGGCGATCAAGATCCTGCGCACATCGCCCAACGAGGCCGATCCGGAGCGCACCGAGAAGCGCTTTCTGCGCGAAGGCAAGACCCTGGCCAAGATCTCGCACAAGAATGTGTGCGGCATCTATGACATTGCGCAGGTTGGCGGCGTCGCCTACATCGCCATGGAGTACCTGGAGGGCGGCACTCTCGTTGACCTGCTGCGCAAAGGCATCACCGCCGGCGAGGCGGTGGCGATCACCGTGCAGGTGGCGGCGGCACTGCAGGAGGCGCATGCCCAGGGCATTGTCCACCGCGACCTGAAGCCGGCCAACGTGATGATGCGCGGCGGCAAGGTGCCGGTGCTCACCGATTTCGGTATCGCTCGTGAGCTGACCGCCGATCAGACCAAGATCACCGCCGAGAACATGATCGTCGGCACGCCGATCTACATGAGTCCGGAGCAGGTCAGCGGCGGCGAAGTGGACGGCCGCTCCGATCTGTACTCGCTGGGCATCATGTTCTACGAGTTGCTCACCGGGCAGCCGCCCTATCAGGGCGACACGCCGATCGCGGTTTGCATGCAGCATCTGACTGCGCCTATTCCGAAGCTGTCTGGAGAGCTTTCCGAGCTCAATCCGGTGCTGGAGAAGATGCTGGCCAAGAAGCGCGAGGACCGCTTCGACGATCTGCAGCAGTTCACCCGCTCGCTGCGCGACGCCTTTGTGCACAGCGATTCCTTCCGTGAGGTGCTGCGCTTCAATCCGAACACGCCGTGGTCGGATCAGCTGCGCGAGTTGGGCTTTTCCTTCGACACTTTGCGCGACGCCGAGTTGCGTGCTGCGGTGCGCAAGCAGGACCCCAACGCAGCCGGGCGTACCACCGCCAAGTCGCGTCCAGTCAAGGCCAAGCCGGAGACGCCGGCACCGCGCAAGCCAGCGCCAGCGGCTCCCGCGCCTGCGCGGTCCTCCGCGCCCGCCGCGCGACCCAAATGGCTGATTCCGGCCGGCGCCGTCGGGCTGGTCGCGGTGATCGGCCTGATCGCCTGGATGTTCCTGGGCAAGTCGGAGCTGACCGAAGTGCAGTTGACCCAGCTTCGCGCGTTATCCGGGTCCTTCGATGGGCATTTGGACAAGGGCGAGCTGTTGGCGCCAGAAGAACAAAATGCCATGACCGTGTTGATTGCCATGCAAAAGACCGACAGCACGGGCGAGCACCCACTCGTGATCGAACGTGAGCAGGCCTTCAGCAAGTCCCTGGAAGACCGTCTGCAGTCGATGATCAAGGGCCGGCAGTTCGCCGAGGCAGGCGACATGCTCACTCAGGCCGAGGACATACTCGACGATGACCAGTACGAAACCTGGGTCACCACGCTCGCATCCGCTCGCGACACTGCGCTGAAGGACGACCGGATCATCGCCCTGATCGGCGAGTTGGAACAGATCCAGGAGAGGCCCGGATGGCTGCGTGAACCGAGATTGAGCGCCGCTCTGCAGGAGCTGGCGATCGAAGCCGGTACCGAAGATCGTCGCTATCAAGCGGCAGTCAGCAAGCTTGGTGACACTCTGACGCCGCTGCTCGACAAGGCCATAGCCGACAACAATCTGGAGCGCGCCCAGGACCTGCGCGAGAACATCGTCGACCTGCTGCCCAAGAGCGCCTATGCGCTACAGGCCGACGCCAAGGTGGACAAGCTGGCTGCCCAGCTGGCAGCCGAACAAACCCGCAGCGCCCTGGCCGCATTGCTGCAGCAGCCAAGACTGGGGGTCAACGGCGTCACCCAGGCGGTGGGCTGGATCGACAGCCTGCGCCGTGCCGAGCTCAGCAATGCCCAGCTTGGGCCGCTGGAACGACAGTTCCGCGAAAAAGTGGTTGCCGAAGCCGATGCAGCCAATCGCAGCAACAACCAGCAGGTCGCGCGTGCTCTGCTCGATCCGTCGTTGGAACGCTTTCCGGACGACCGCGAGCTGAAGCTGGTCCAGGCCAAGGTGGCCCAGGCCGAGGCGCGCATCGCCCAGGAACTGGCCGCCGAACAGGAACGGCTGCGCGCCGGTCGGCTGGCGCTGGACGCCACGCCCTGGGCCAAGGTGGTGTCGGTCACCGCTGCCGACGGTCAAGCGGTGGATTTGCAGGGCAAGACCACCACGCCGTTCTATCTGACCGTGCCGGAAGGCGACTACACCGTGGTTATGCAGTCCCCGGACGGGCAGACCCAACAGGGTCAGGCCACCGTCAATCGCGGCAAGGACAGCCTGGCCAGACTACAGTTCGCCACCATCGATGCCGACAGCTATCTGCGCGAGGCGGGCTACCGGTGATGGCCTGCAATCGCTCATCAACATCGCTGACGAAGCCTGCGCAATGGCGATGCAGCTGTCGCGGCAGAAGGCTTGTGCACCATGCGGGGTAGCCTGATGCGAGGCCTGCTGTTGCTGCTTGCGGCCTTGGCCTGCGCGCCGGCCTGGGCCGACTACAAGGACGACTACCAAGACGGTGTGGAAGCGGCGGAGAAAGGCGACTGGGCGACTGTGCAGCGCTTGATGCAGTCGGCAATACGCGAGAACGCCGAGCCCAACCGGCGTATGCGCATCTACGGCACCCGCTTCATCGAATACATCCCGCACTACTACCTCGGTCTGGCGCTGATGAATCAGGGCAACTGCCAGGCCGCCTTGAGCGCGTTCAATAACGCCGCCAACCGGCAGACCGTAGGCCAGTTGAGCGATTTTTCCAGCAAGCAGAGCGCTCACATTTCGCGCTGTGAGAACGAAGTGCGCTTGGCCCAAGCCGACCCCCCGCCGCGGCCAGTCGAGCCACCACCCAAGCCGGTCGAGCCCACGCCACCGCCACCCAAGCCGACGCCGCCACCGCCCAAGCCTACGCCAACGGCGAAGCTGGCCGCGGCCGACGTGCAGCGCGCCAGCACCGCGCTGGCCAATGCGCAGCGCAGCGCGAGCCGCATTGAGTCCAGCCTGACGTCAGCGCCGCTGGCTGGCACCGGCGATGCTCGCGCGCTGAGCGGCGAGCTGGACGCCAGCAAGCGCCAGCTCAGCAGCGCCGAGACCCAGCTGGCCAATGCGCGCCGGCAGGACAGTCCCAGCCAGCTGAGCCAGGCCCGAAACACCATCGATCAGGCTGCCAGTGCGCTGAACATCCTCAACGACCGGGTCGAATCGGCCAAGCGCGGCCTGGCCGCCCAGGCTCGCGCTCAGGCGCTGGAGCTTGCCAAGCGCCGTGGCCGCATGGTGATCGACGAACTCGCCGCGCTGACCAGCGAAGCACAGGCTGCCGGCAGTGGAACCACGGCCGCGCTGGCCGGCCTGGCGCAGCGTCGGCAGGCGTTGGAAACGGCGATCGGCGGCACCGATACCGGCGCCATCGACAGCGCCATAGGCGCTCTCAACCAGGCCCGCCGCGTTGTCGAGCAGGCCATCGCCGCAGCGCCGCAGCCGGCACCTGCGGAACTACGTCGCTACGTAGGTCTGTATCTGTCCGGCGACTACGCCAGCGTGGCGAGTTGGGCCAACCCGGAAGCGCTACCCAAAGCCAAGGACCAGGCCCAGGGGCTGCTGCTGCGCGCGGCGGCACGCCTGCACCAATACGTGCGCAGCGGCGAGATGGACAACACTCTGGGCGCCGCCATCGGCGCCGACCTGCGCCGGGCCAAGACCCTGGACCGCAGCCTCAAGCCCAATCCCAAGGCGTTTCCGCCGAGGCTGATCGCGCTGTTCGAGGAAGCCTAGCCCGTAGTTTCATGAGTGTTCGTAGCGAGGGCTCGGAGAGCCGCTGTGGTGCGGTCCGACGCCCTCGCTACGGCAACTGATGAAACTGCTGGCTAGACTCGGACAGCAGCGGCCGAGTTCGGGGCTCAATCCCGGTACTACAGCTCACCCAAACGGACGAAAAGCCCGGCCGAAGCCGGGCTTGGTCTGAAAGCGTTGCTGGACTCAGAAGCGAAGCACGCCGGACACCGAGTAGGTATCAACCAGCTCAGAAAAGTCCGCCGCAGCATCGATTTGAAACTTCTCAAAGGCCCAGCCCAAACCTAGACTGTAGTGCCATTCATCATCACCTTGCGCAAAGAGAGTGGCATCAAGGCAGTTGAAGAAGCCTTGGTTGGTGCTGAGACAGTCACTGGTGTCATCAATGCGAATCCGATGGTCAGGATCACGCCAAGCGCCGGCCCGCAGGAACAAAGGCCGCTGCATGTTAAGAAAGGCGTACTCCACTCCAAAGCGGACTTCAGTGCCGTCGTCTACCACCAGTACAGTGGGCTCGGTGGCGCTGAAGTCGAATAGATCCGGCGAGTTGCTGTCTGTTAGTTCGCTGTATTGCACACGGTTGACGTCCAACGTCATCAACCAGGCGTCGGACGGCCGAAAAGCCAGACCGGCGCTGATAACGTGCGGCACGTCAAAACTCGGCTGCTGCTGGCTGGATTTGGGTGGGCCGGATTGGCGGGCAGGGTTTCATTGATCGCCCGATAGTTGAACTGGGCACCGCGCCTGTAGGCTAGACCCACGTTCCATTGGTCATTGATGCGCCACAGCGCGCCGACTCCGAACGCCACCCCATCATCATCGCCCACTTGGCGCTGCTGGTTGAACTCGGTGCCGTCTAGAAGACTACGCACCGTGATCGAACGCAGGTTGAATTGGGAGTGAGCAATGGAAGCACCAACAGATACATTGTCGGTCAACTCGACGCCAACAGCGACGCCGATGTTCTGGATATCAAACTCCAGACTTGACCGAACAGGGAAAATCAAATCGCTGAAACTACCTGCGTCGATAGTGATCGAGTCGGCGGAAAAGCTGGTTTCGAAATCAGCCAGACGCTGGTAGTAGATCGCGGCTGTCCAGCCGTCGAAAGGCGCTACCCAAGAGGCGAAAGAGGGCTGGAAAACCGACTCGGAGCTGATCCCTTCTTCCACATTGCCGTCGTCAAAGGGGGCAAAGGAAACGGATCCACCGACTGGGAAGGGCGTGTCGTAGTTGGTGTAGCGGGCCTCAATCGCAAACTCCTGGGTGCGCAGGATGGTCAACCCGGCTGGATTGGCGACCGCCGCAGTGGCGTCGTCGGCCAGCCCGGTGAAAGCGCCCCCAGGGCCAAAGAGCGCGCCCCGGGGTTTGAGAAGCTGAACTGGACACCGGCATTGACGTCCTCATTGGTGATTGCGAGGGCGCTGCTCGATGCCGCAGCTAGAATCATTCCAAGTGCGATGGTCAGTCGTCGTTGCGGCGTGAAGCGGTCATACATGGCTGAGCTCCTGCAAAGTGGGTTTAGATGCAGACCGCTTCGTTCCAGCTGTTTAGAAGCGCAGTACGCCGGATACCGAATAGGTGTCGACCAGATCGGAGAAGTCGGCCGCAGCGTCGATCTGGAACTTCTCGAAAGCCCAGCCCAGACCCAAGCTGTAGTGCCACTCGTCGTCACCGGGAGCGAACAGGGTTGCATCGAGGCAATTGAAGAACCCTGGGTCGTTGCTTACGCAGTCATCGACCTGATCATTGCGGATGCGATGATCCGGATCTCGCCAAGCACCGGCGCGCAGGAACAGCGGCCGCTGCATGTTGAGGAAGGCATACTCCACGCCGAAACGAATCTCGGTGCCGTCATCGACTTCCAGCGGGGTCGGATCGGTGGCGGTGAAATCGAACAAATCCGGTGAGTTGCTGTCAGTAAGCTCGCTGTACTGGACCCGGTTGACATCCAAGGTCAGCAACCATGCGTCCGATGGCCGGAAGGCAACGCCAGCGCTGATGATGTGCGGCACATCAAAGCTTGGCCGCTGCTCGCTGGAATTGGGGAATGACGGATTACCAGGCAGGGTTTCGTTGACCGCCCGATAGTTGAACTGCGCACCGCGCCGATAGGCCAAGCCGAAGTTCCACCGATCATTCAGCCGCCAAAGTGCGCCGACGCCAAAGGTGACGCTGTCATCGTTACCGTCCTGACGCTGCTGGTTGAAGTCGATGCCGTTCTGGATGCGCACCGTGCGTGAGCGCAGGTTGAATTCGGAATGTGCGATGGAGGCGCCGATGGAGAAACTGTCGGTCAACTCCACACCAACCGCAACACCGATGTTCTGGATGTCGAATTCAAGATCCGTGCGAACGGGGAAAATGAAATCGGTGAACGTCCCTGCATCAATCATGATGCCGTCAGTGGTAAAGCTGGTCTCGAAATCCGCCAGGCGCTGGTAGTACACCGCCGCGGTCCAGCCATCCATGGGCACGACCCAGGAAGCGAATGAGGGCTGGAAGACCGAATCGGAGCTGCTGCCCTCGAGCACATTGGAGTCATCGAAGGGGGCAAAACCGACAGTACCGCCAGCGGTGAAGGGAGTGTCGTAGTTGGTGTGTCGGGCCTCGAAGGCCAACTCCTGGGTGCGCAGGATGGTCAGGCCCGCCGGGTTGGCGTAGGCGGCAGTGGCGTCGTCGGCCAAGCCGGTGAAGGCACCACCCAACGCCAGCGATCGTGCGCCAGGGTTGGAGAAGCTGAACTGGACGCCCGAATTGACTTCATCATTGGTAATCGCCAGCACGGAGCTGGACGCGGCACCAAGAATCAGACCGAGGGCGATACTCAACGGGCGACGCAGCGTGGGACGATGGCGCATGACTGCAACTCCAATGTTATCTGCAGGTTAAGACAACGCGCACGTTAGCAAGGCGCTATGGGGGGGTCAACGTCCGCAAGCGTCCGCTTCACGCCGACTGTTGCCATGTCGTGGGCCTGCTGGTGCATTGCCGCCCCATGGCCCGGGCGCTATCCTCGCCGGCTGCCATCAATTATGGAGCCTTGGGCGACGATGTTTCCCGCTGAAATGACCATAGCCGGCTTCGATCCGGAACTTGCCGCCGCCATCGAGGCGGAAAAAGTACGCCAGGAAGATCACGTCGAGCTGATCGCCTCGGAGAACTACGCCAGCCCCAGGGTGATGGAGGCACAGGGCAGCGTACTCACCAACAAGTACGCCGAAGGCTACCCGGGCAAGCGCTACTACGGCGGCTGTGAGCACGTCGATGTGGCCGAACGGCTGGCCATCGAGCGGGCCAAGGCGCTGTTTGATGCCGACTACGCCAACGTGCAGCCGCATTCCGGCTCGCAGGCCAACGCGGCGGTCTATTTGGCCCTGCTGCAGCCCGGTGACACCATTCTCGGCATGAGCCTGGCCCATGGCGGTCATCTCACCCACGGCGCCAAGGTCAACTTCTCCGGCAAGCTGTTCAATGCCGTGCAGTACGGTCTGGACATGAACAGCGAGGAGCTGGACTACGACGAGATGCAGCGGCTGGCCGACGAGCACAAGCCGAAGATGCTGATCGGCGGCTTCTCCGCCTATTCGCAGATCGTCGACTGGAAACGCATGCGCGAGATCGCCGACAGCGTCGGCGCGTGGTTCGTGGTCGACATGGCCCACGTCGCCGGGTTGGTCGCCGCCGGGGTCTATCCCAGCCCCATTCCGCATGCCCACGTCTGCACCAGCACCACCCACAAGACCCTGCGCGGCCCGCGCGGTGGGATCATCCTGGCCAAGGCCAACGAGGAGATCGAGAAGAAGTTCCAGTCACTGGTCTTCCCCGGTACCCAGGGCGGTCCGCTGATGCACGCCATCGCCGCCAAGGCGGTGGCCTTCCTGGAAGCCCAGCAGCCGGAGTTCAAGGATTACCAGACCCAGGTGGTCAAGAACGCCCAGGCAATGGCAGACACCATGCTGCGCCGCGGCTACAAGGTGGTTTCCAACGGCACCCGCAATCACCTGTTCCTGCTCAGCCTGGTCGGCAAGGACCTGACCGGCAAGGTCGCCGAGGAAACCCTCGGTCGGGCCAACATCACGGTCAACAAGAACGCCGTCCCCGGCGACCCGCGCTCGCCGTTCATCACCTCCGGCCTGCGCCTGGGCACCCCGGCAATCACCACCCGCGGCTACAAAGAACCCCAGTCTGTCGCCCTCGCCCACTGGATCTGCGACGTCCTCGACGATCCGGAGAACGAGCAGGTGATTAGCGACGTGCGCGAGAACGTGGTGCGGCAGTGCCGGGAGTTTCCGGTGTATGGGTGATTGGTTGAGGGCACAGCGCTCAGGGCACAGGGCCCAGAAAAGCAAGGTTCAAGGCCGGGTGCCAGTTTTCCTGAGCGCTGGCGAAGAACTGAGGGCCCAGGGCTCAGGGCCCAGGGCCCAGGAGAGCTGGACTCCGGGCCCGATGCAAATCCCTCTGGGCCCTGGGCCCTGGATCCTGGGCCCTAACAAAAAGCCAAGGGCAGAGGGCTCAGGGCACAGGGCCCAGAAAAGCAGACTTCAGGGCCGGATGCAGATCTTCCTGGGCCCTGGGCCCTATGCCCTGGGCCCTAACGAAAGGCTAAGGGCCCAGGGCTCAGGGCTCAGGAACCGAAAGAGCGAGGTTCAAGGCCGGCTGCCGATTTTCCTGGGCCCTGGGCCCTATGCCCTGGGCCCTATCTAATGCGCTGCCCCTTCTGCGGCCACGATGACACCCGCGTCATCGATACCCGAGTCACCGAAGACGGCCTGCAGGTGCGGCGGCGGCGGGAGTGCCCGGAGTGTCAGGCGCGGTTTTCGACCTTTGAGAATGCTGAGCTGAAGCTGCCGGCCATCGTCAAGCGCGATGAGCGCCGCGAGCCCTTCAGCGAGCCCAAGCTGCGCGGCGGTCTGGAGCGTGCCTGCGAGAAGCGCCCGGTGTCGCTGGAACAAATCGACCACATCATCGACGTGGTGGTGAAGAAGCTGCGCACCTCCGGCGAGCGCGAGGTCAGTGCCAAGCAGCTCGGCGACTGGGTGATGCTGGAAATGAAGAACCTCGATCAGGTCGCCTACGTGCGCTTCGCTTCGGTGTATCGGCGCTTTGAGGACGTGCAGGCCTTTCGCGAGGAGATCGAGCGGCTGGAGAAGGATTTGCCGGTGGAGCTGCGCAATCGACAGTTGCCGCTGCTGGACGAGCCTGAGGCGTAGCACTCGGCAATTGCGAGTTCCGGTCGCTGCCAGGTTTGCCGCCGAGCACTGAATGTCCTGAGATGGAAAACCCGGCGCCTTGCGACGCCGGGTCCTGGTCAATGGCCTGTTCGGCGGCTGTGCTTAGCCGCGCGAACCCTCCGGATGGACGCCACCGGCTGCGGCTTCGCCGATTTCCTTCTGCCCAGCCAGTTCGCTGTCGTCGCGCAGCGTATCCAGATGCATCAAGCGACGAATCAGCGGTGAGATGACGACCATTGCCACGCCGACCCCGACTGCGGTCCAGCCGACGCTGGAGTAGACACTGAGAACCTGGTCTTCACCGGCACCCTCGGCGCCAGTCGCCGCCGCGATCAATCCGGCAGCGAAGTTGCCGGTCGCCGAGGCGAAGAACCAGGTACCCATGATCAGACTGGCCAGATGTGCCGGGGACAACCGGTTCATCGCCGACAGGCCAACTGGCGACAAACACAGCTCGCCGGTGGTGTGCAGCAGGTAGATCAGGAAGATGAAGATCACCGGGGTCAGATTGCCTTCACCGGCAGCGGCCGCACCAGCGACCAGGACCAAAAAGCCGGCGCCCAGCTGAATCACACCGAGGCCGAATTTGGCCGGCGCCGACGGCTCCAGACCGCGGCGAGCCAGTGCGGTCCAAAGCAGCGCGAAGACCGGTCCCAGCAGCACGATGTAGATCGCGTTGATCGACTGGAACACCGAGGCCGGCACATCGATGCCGAGCATGACCCGATCCACCGAGCGATCGGTGAACAGATTCAGCGAGGAGCCGGCCTGCTCGAACAGCGCCCAGAACAGGATCGAGCCGAAGATCAGATACATTGCGGCGAAGATCCGGTCGCGGTCTTCGGCAGGCAGCTTGATTACTGCGGTGTAGACGACGTAGAGGACCAGGATCAAGCCGGCAACCATCAGCAATCCGCCGACCAGCTGCTGATATTGAATCAGCACCCAGACCACGCCGACGGCGCCGAAGCTCAAGATATACAGCAGCCACTCGAACTTGAGCCCCATCACCGGCGCTTCCAGCTTCTCCGGCACCGTGGATTCGCCGCGTCCCATCAGCAGCGGTTTGCCCCAGACGAAGACGATCAGCCCCAGCAGCATGCCAAGGCCGGCGGCACCGAAGCCGTAGGCCCAGCCGTAGGTCTGACCCAGCCAGCCGGCGACGATGGCACCTAGCGCGGCGCCCAGATTGATCCCGACGTAGAAGATCGTATAGGCCGGATCGCGGCGGATGTCGGTGCGCGAATAGAGCTGGCCGACGATCACCGAGATATTGGCCTTCAAGAAACCCGAGCCGACGATGATGAACGACAGCGCCAACCAGAAGATGTTGATGGTCGCTCCCTGCTGACCACCCTCGCCCTCAAAGGCCATC
>JAUIFV010000167.1 GCA_030430155.1 Gammaproteobacteria bacterium | reverse complement strand
TCGTCCTGGTCCACGGACTGCTGGGTTTTGACTCTCTGCTGGGCGTCTACGACTACTTCTACGGCCTGCCGCAGGATCTGCGCTCCGGCGGCGCCACCGTTTACGTGGCCAACGTCTCCTCCTCCAACTTCACCGAGGTCCGCGGCGAACAGCTGATCGATGACCTGGATGCGCTGCGCGCGATCTATGGCCATAGCCGCTTCAATCTGATCGGTCACAGTCACGGCGGGCCGACCATCCGCTACGTCGCCTCGGTGCGTCCGGATCTGGTCGCCTCCATCACCTCGGTGGGCAGCCCACACAAGGGCAGCGATGTCGCCGACGCGCTGGCAACCGTGGCCCCGCCGGGATCGGTGCAGGCCAATCTGGTCGCCGGACTGGTCGATGCGCTGAGCGCCTTCATCGAGTTCCTGAGCGGTGATTCGGATCCGCAGAACGCCATCGGCGCGCTGATCTCGCTGTCCAGCTCCGGCTCGGCCGCCTTCAATGCCGCGCACCCGCAGGGCATACCCTCCTCTTCCTGCGGCTCCGGCGCCTCGGTAGTCAACGGCATCCGCTACTACTCCATCGGCGGCACTAGCGTGCTGACCAACGTCTTCGACGTATCTGACGGATTCCTGGGCGCCTCCAGCCTGTTCTTCGGCTTCGAGGCCAACGACGGTTTGGTCGGCCGCTGCAGTTCGCACTTGGGCGTCGTGCTACGCGACAACTACCCGTGGAACCACCTCGATGAGGTCAACCAGATCCTCGGCCTGCGCCGCTGGTTCACGCCCTCCCCCGGCTCGGTCTATCGCAGCCAGGCCAACCGGCTCAAGTCCGCCGGACTGTAGCCTCGGGCCATGCGCCGTTCGCGTGTCTTTGCACTGGCAGCCGTCAGCATCGCGCTGGCGGCTGTCGCGTATCGCTGGACACATCCGCTGGAATCAGACACTCCTAGTCCGCCTGCCGCAGTGACCAGCAGCGCTTTGGAGAAGCAGCACCCTGCCGACGCAATCCCGGTAGCGACGCCGCAGCCGGCGTCGGCACCGCCCTCGCCGCTCAGCATGGTCAGCGAACCGCAAAACCTGCTTCCCGACGTACGCGTCGCGCTCGATCGGACCTCGCTACGCGGGACGCTGGCCGATGGCGAAATTCGTTTCGGCGCCGACGGTCGGCTGATCGTCAACAGCGCACTGCGTCGGCACATGGAATGGTGGCTGTCGCTGATCGGCGAGATGCCGCTGAATGAGATTCGCCAACTGCTGCAGCGCAATCTGGGCTTGATGGAGGCTGGCCAAGCCAGTCAGGTGCTGGCCTTCTTCGATCGCTGGGTGGACTACCTGCACGCTGCGGACACGCTGCAGGCGCCGGGTGACACAGCACAGCGGCTGCAGCAGCTGTCGGCGCTACGTCGGGAGTGGTTTGGCGATAAGGCGCTGGCGCTGTTTGGCGAGGAAGAGACCTACACCAGCGCGGTGTTGGCCAGACAGCAGGCGTTGAGCGATCCGCAGCTCAGCCCCGATGAGCGCGCCGCCGCCGTTCGCGCCGCCGACGAGATGCTCAGCGATGAACAGCGCCAGGTGAGACAGGCCAGCACCGATCCACTGATTGCCAGCGTGCAAACGCAGCAGTTCGAGAGCCTCGAGGTAGCGCCGGAGCAGCGCTACCAGGAGCGTGAAGCCATTTGGGGGGCAGAGGCCGCCGACAGGTTGGCCGCCCTGGATGCCGAGCGTGCGCGTTGGCAGGCACGGGTGGACGCTTTCCGCGCCGAGCGGGCGCAAGTTCTGGCCGACTCGTCGCTGGACTCGTCCGCTCAGCAGGCGCGAATCGCACAGATCCTGGAGCGCGACTTCAACCCTGCCGAAGCGCGCCGGGCACGGGCGATGGCCGATATTGCTGATCGCGAAGGGCGCTGACCCTATCGCTCCCGGAGATCAGAAGCCAAAGGCATGCCGGCGAGATGCCGGCGCTCCTCAAGAGCCCGCGACGGACGTCTATCGCGAGCGCGTGCCGGCGTGCAGCCCACCTCGGCGCGCCGGCGTCTCGCCGGCATGCTCCTGGTCCAACAGCCTGGAATGGACAATCAGCGTCGCTGCAACACAAAAGCGACCGCCAAGGCCAGCCAGCTGAGAATGATCAGACTGCCTCCCAGCGGCGCCACTCGGGTTATCCCGGCCTGCGGCCAGGCCACTGACAGCGCCAATGCGCTGCAAAACACCATCACGCCGACTATCAGCGTGAAACCGGCGATGCGCTGGGCGGGGGTGCGCAGCTGTGCGGCCAGGGCGATCAGAGCCAACCCGTGGACGATCAGATATTGCAACGCGCGTTCGAAGCGCGCCTGCAGGGCGGCGTCAAGGCCCTGCAGCCCATGCGCGGCATAGGCTTGACCGGCGATCGCAACGGCGAGCATCAGGCAGCCGAGGGCAATGAACCAGCGGCCGCCTGAGGCACTGCCCATCAAGCGCTGCTACTCCTTGGCGGCGAGCAGATCGTCCATCCGCTTGGCCATGTTGGCGTACTTCCAACTCGGAATGACAAAGACCCAACCGCTGGCGACCTGATTGATCTCAGAAGCTTGCGCCTGCAGCTTGCTGCGATGTTCGCTGGTGATCGCGGCCAGATCCGGCTCGGCGAACTCCGGCGCCGCAGCCGACTCGCCCTCGCCACCTTCAGCTGCGGCTGCATCGGCAGCTGCCATCTGCGTCTTCATCTCAGCGAGTTTGCGGGCCTGCTCGGCGAGACTCCAGGCCTCGATGAAGTCCGGGTCAATGGCTGCCACAAACTGCGCGTAGTGCTTCTCGTCCGCCTTCCACACCGTGGCGGTAATGATCAGACCATCGCGAGTCAGATAGCGATTGGTGAAGGTCTGCTCGGCCACCGGCTGTGCCTGGTCTTCAGCCAACACTTCCTCCAACTGCAGACTACCGAGGGCGCTGGCGAGTATGTTGCCAGCCGATTCGGAGCTCAGCTCGCGACCGTTGGGAACGTTTTCTACCGTGTAGTTGGGCGCGACCTCGTCCACCTTGTCGATGGCCAGCACATCCCCTTCGGGCGAAGTGATCTCCACTCGTGCGATGCGGTTGGAGGGGATGTCCATGATGTCGCGCTGCAGCCAGTTGGACAGATTGCGCTCCGGCACCAGATTACCGTTGGCCAGCCAGCTGCGCTCTTCGCCCACCACCCGCACATAGGTGTATTCACCGCCACCGGCGGCGAAGTTGCCGATGATCAGCCGATTCGGCTCATCGACGCCGTCCAGCTGCAGCAGTACGCCCTTGGCGTCGGCGCTGGCAGGGTCTTCAACACCGATGTCGGCGTAGCGATCAGGGCGGCTGGTGCGCTCTTCACGCTTCTCGGCGTCTTTGATCGCCAACAGGAACTGGCGCACCTTGCCGACGTCTG
Organism: Gammaproteobacteria bacterium; assembly: GCA_030430155.1. Classification (GTDB taxonomy): domain Bacteria; phylum Pseudomonadota; class Gammaproteobacteria; order Xanthomonadales; family SZUA-5; genus SZUA-5. The sequence goes on along the minus strand of JAUIFV010000167.1, from coordinate 7,577 downwards.
CCGGGTAGTTGCTGCTGGAACTCACCACCCAGCGGTCTTCGACCCGGTCGATGTCGACGATCAGCTCGCCGCCGCCCTGGGTCAGGCTGAAGCCGCTGACCTGATTGACGTCGTTGGCCACTGCCGGCAGCAGCGGCTGGTTGCGGTCGTCGCCGCCATCACTGGCGCCATCGCGACTCATCAGCCAACCCACGGTCAGCAGCAGGGCGGCTGCAATCAGCAGGATCAAATTGCGATTCATGGCTAACCTCCTATGCGCTGGCGTTGGCGGCGGCCTCGCGGCGGCGCTTGCGCCGCAGGTTGGCGTAGTAGATGCCGGCGGCGATCACCAGCAGCGGCATCAGGGCGATATTGATCACCTTCAACCAGGTGCCCAGGCTCTCGATGTCGGCATCCAATGAGCGCTGCACGGCACGCAGTTCCTTGCGAATCTCGCCGCGACGCTGCTGGAAGTTGAGCAACTCGGTCTGCTGTTCGCCGGACAAGATCATCGCGCTATCGGCGCCCTTGGCGGCCTGCAGCTCGGTCAGCTTGCGCTCGGTTTCGGCCAATTCTTCCTGCAGCTGCTGCTGCTTGGCGCGGAACTTGTCGTCGGCGTCTCGCTTCATCTCCTCAACCACGGTGAATGGGCGCGCGCTGGTGCCACGGCCGCGAATGGAGATCAGCGACGAGCTGCCGGCCAGGTTGTCGACCGCATTGATCAACAAATCGCCGTTGTTGGCGAAGGCGTTCTGCACCTGCTGACCGAAGAAATTCTGCACCTGTACCCACAATCGGTTGCTGGCCATGTCGACGTCGGCGAACAGCAGCATCTGCACATCGTCGACGCTCTCGGCGAGGTGATCGTCGCCGGACTTGTCCGGGAACGCGCTGCTCAGCTTGCCGCTGACCCGGGCGGCGATGGCATAGCTCTCACCGGTGGGGGTGAAGTCATTGAGCAACTCGGAGGGATCGGGCACGAAGCGAGTCTGCTCCGCCTCGATCACCCGCGCGTCGTTGCTGGACTGCAGCAGCGGCTGCAGGGCCAACTCGGAGCCTTCGGCCAGCTTGAAGTGTCCGGCTTGATCGATGTTGATGGACTCGAGTTCGGCGCTGACGATGTCTTCCTGGTTCATCTGCTCGCGCTTGAGACCCAGAATCAGCGGATGCCGCACCGGCGGCTGCTGCGGATTGACGCTGACCTGCAGGGCCACACGACGATCGGCGACCACCCACTGCGGGCTATAGTCGATGCCCCAGCCGGCGAACAGCTTGGGCAGGTCCGAACTCTTGTCGGCGAACATGTCGGCAGTGGGGTCGTTGGGATCGGCCTGGCTCTGATCGATGGTGGCCTGCGGATCCACCATCACGATCAGTCGGCCGCCGCGCATCACGAACTGGTCGATCGCGTACTGGGTGTCGTCGCTCAGACCCTTGGGGTGGATCACCATCAGCACGTTGATGGTGCTGTCGATGCTACTCAGCTCGGTGCCCAACGGCCGCACTTCAAACAGATCGCGCATCCCGCCGATCACCGCCCAGGGCTCGGTCATCTGCCGCGTAGCCGGATCAAAGCCGCCGTTCACCGGCAGCGCGCTGATCAAACCGATCACCGGCTTGGAATCGACAACCAGACTTTGGATCAGCTTGGCGATGTCGTATTCGAGGAAGGTCTCTTTATCCAGCTGGAAGAAGGGAATCACCGTGCGTCCGGTGGTGGAATTGGTACCAACCAGACCGAAGAAGATCTTCTCCCCGGTGGCGCCTACCGGCACCGACTGCACGCCGCTGGCCGCGGCCTCGTCTTCCTCTTCGCTGAAGGGCTTGGGATCGACCACGCTCAGGCGCAGCTTGCCGCCGGAGTGGGCGCTCATTTCTTCGAGCATCTCCCGTACCCGGGTGGCGTAGGTGCGCAGCGGCGGCAGATCGCGACTGGCCTCGTCGGAGAAATAGAACTGCAGATTGATCGGCTCATCGATGGAGTCGATGATCTCCAGGGTGCCATCGGACAGGGTGTACTGATTGTTGGCGGTCAAATCGATGCGCCAGCCGCTGAACAGCTGGTTGACCAGCAGCACGCCGGCGACGAAGACCAGGGCCAGCAGCAGCAGGGTGCCGCTGGAGGAAAGCTTGCGTTGCAGTTGATTCATCCTATTGCCCTCGCTCAATCCGCTTTCTTCATCTCGATCACCACCGTGGTGGCGTAAAGGAAGACCCCGATCAGCAGACCGAAGAACAGCAGATCGCGGAAATCAACCACGCCCTTGCTGATCGACTCGAAGTGGGTGATGAAGCTGATCGACGCAATCGCATCCACCAGCCACTGCGGCAGACCGGCGGAGACGAAATCCAGCACCAGACGGTGGCCGGCGAGCAGCATCACAAAGCACAGACAGATGCTGATGATGAAGGCCACCACCTGCGAGCGGGTGGCGGCGGAGACGCAGCTGCCAATGGCCAGAAAGCCGCCGCCCATCAGCCAGCTGCCGATGTAGCTGGCGAAGATCACGCCGTTGTCCGGGTCACCCAGATAGTTGACGGTGATCCAGATCGGGAAGGTCAGCGCCAACGCCATTCCAATGAACAGCCAGGCGGCAAGGAACTTGCCGATTACCGCCTGCCACAGCGTTACCGGCAAGGTCAGCAGCAGCTCGATGCTGCCGGTGTGGCGTTCTTCGGCCCAAAGGCGCATCGACACGGCCGGGATCAGGAACAGATACATCCACGGGTGGAAGTCGAAAAAGGGCTTCAGATCGGCCTGACCGCGCTCGTAGAAGTAGCCGAGCTGAAAAGTGAAGGCGGCCGACAGGATCAGGAATATGACGATGAAGACGTAGGCGACCGGGGTGGCGAAATAGCCGCTCAGCTCACGCCGGACCAGGGTGTTGACGACACTCATGAGCGACCTCCCTGCATGGTGATGGTGCGGAAGACTTCATCCAGCCGACCGCGCTCCAGCTGCACTTCGCTGACCTCCCAGGCGTGCTGGGTGATCAGGGTGCTGATCTGAGCAAAGATCTGTTTGCCGGATTTGGGGAAGGCGGTGACCTGATGGCCTTCGACCTCGACCTTGGAGACCTCGCCGACGCCCTTGAGGGTGCCGGCGATCTGCTCGGCGGCCGGGCTGACCAGGGTAACCGCCTGGTGGTAGCGCGAACGCGCCTCCAGCGCATCGGGGGTGGCATCGGCGAGCAGCTTGCCGCCGCTGATGATGATTGCCCGATTGCACACCGCGTGCACTTCCTCAAGGATGTGGGTGGAGATGATGATGATCTTGTCCTTGGCCATACCCTGGATCAGCGAGCGCACTTCCTGCTTCTGATTGGGGTCCAGGCCGTCGGTGGGCTCATCGAGTATCAGCACCTGCGGATCGTGCAGAATGGCCTGGGCCAGACCGACACGGCGTTTGAAACCCTTGGACAGGGTGTCAATGGGTTGCTCCAGCACTCTTGCCAGATTCAGCTGCCGCACCACCTCAGTGATCCGCGCATCCAGCGTCGATCCATCCATCCCGCGCAGCTCGCCGACGAAGCGCAAAAATGCCGAGGTGGTCATCTCGCCATAGGCTGGCGCCCCTTCGGGCAGATAGCCGATCACCCGGCGCGCAGCCATCGGATCGCTCTCCACGTCGTGACCGCAAACGCTGATGCTGCCCTCGGTGGGACTCAAGAACCCAGCGATCATCTTCATCGTGGTCGACTTGCCGGCGCCGTTCGGCCCCAGGAAGCCCAACACCTCACCCGGCGACACGGTGAAGCTGATGTCCTTCACCGCGACCAGATCCCCATACGACTTGGTCAAATTCTCGATTTTGATCATGACTGCCCTCGAGGCATGGTTTGAGATCCTCTTGTTTGCTTGCTCCGATCCGATCTCATCCTTAGTGAAAAATGCGCTGACGCGCGCTCTCCCCTGCCGGCTGGACCGTTCCTTCGCGTTCGCTACGCTTGCTTCGCAGTACCCATGTCGGCAACTAGCGTCGCCGCGCCCAGGATCGACATGGCGGTCCTTCTAGCTCAACTCTGACGGACAGCAAGCCCATCGCGTCCGCCACAACGACTGCCAGCGAGCGGACAACAGCGCCGCGAAAAAGTTCCCGAGCGCGGCATTCTCATCCCGCCGGTTCCCGCCAGGCGACTCAGTCCTCAGCGTGCTGATGCCCCCCGGGACCGTGGGCGTGGCCGTGTTGTAGTTCCTCGGCGGTGGCCTCTCGCACTTCTTCGACCTGCAGGTGGAACTTCAGGGTCTTGCCGGCGAGCGGGTGGTTGGCATCGATATCCACCACGGTCATTCCCACTTTGATGATGGTCACCGGGCGCTGACCCTGTTCGGTGTTGACCATCACGGTCATGCCGGGCGCCAGCGGCGCGCCGCCCTTGAAGTATTTCTTCGGGACCCGCTGCATCAGGCTGGGGTTGCGTTCGCCGTAGCCCTGCTCCGGCGGTACCTCCACATCGGCGGTGGCGCCTACTTCCAGGCCGATCATTGCCGCTTCGACGCCGGGAATGATGTTGCCGGCGCCGATCAACGCGCTCAGCGGTTCGCTGTTGAAGCTGTTTTGCAGCTCCGCACCGGATTCATCGCTCAACTTATAGTGGAAGCGAACCACGCTATCCTTGGCCACTTTCATCGGTTTGTTCTCTATGTACGAAGGCGGCGGATGCTAGTAGGGGCGGCTGCAAATAGCCAGCGACGGCCGGATGCATGGCGGGCCCTTACCGGGCGGACGGCGTCATTGACGATCGTTCTGGTCTGTCTGCTGGTGGCTCTGGGGGGCTGCGCCAAGCACTCGGCGGCGCCACCGGCGCAAGCGCCTCTGCGCTCGCCGGAGGCACGCGATGCCGAGCTGAGCCCAGCGGCCAAGGATGTGCTGTTCAGTGCCATTGGCCTGGTCGGTACGCCCTACCGCTACGGCGGCAACACGCCGCAGGGCGGTTTCGACTGCAGCGGCCTGGTCGGCTACGTCTACCGCAACAGCGCCGGGGTGAATCTGCCCCGCACCACCGCCGAGATCGCCAAGGTGCGCGGCAGAAGCGTCGATTGGGGCGAGTTGATCAGCGGCGACCTGGTCCTTTTCGGCCGCGGCCGTGTCGACCACATCGGCATCTACGTCGGCGAAGGCCGCTTCGTCCACGCCCCCTCCAGCGGCGGCACAGTCCGCCTGGACCGGCTCACCGATCGCTACTGGCGGGATCGCTTTCGCGGCGGGAAACGGATGTTCTAGCCCAACGGCTGCCGGTCTCGGGCACCGCATTCCCAGGCGCCGCACCTGACGCGCTTGGCCCAACCATTCAGGGCCCAGGGCAGAGGGCCCAGGGCCCAGAAGGTCAAAAGCGCGCCGGATGCCGCTCTTCTGGGCCCTGGGCCCTGCCCCAACCGATCATGGCCCAGAAAATCCACGACGCGCCGGATGCGGCTTTCCTGGGCCCTAGGCCCTGGGCCCTGGGCCCTTCCCCAAGCCCTCAGCCCTCAACAAGCTACCCGTTGTAGGTCTTAATAGCCGCCCGACAAATCGCCCCTTCAGGATCGCTCTCGCAGCTGTCCTTGATGCCCTGACAGGCCGCTTCGCCGATCTTGCGCGCGCCTTCCAGCGCGGTTTGCGCGATCATCCGCGCTGGCGCGCTTTCCTCGGTGGCGATGCCGGCCTCGGTTTCGGCCAACTGCGCCTCCAGCTTGGCCAGGCAGTTCTCGTAGGCGCGCTGTCCGGGATCTTTAAAACAGCCGGTCAAGGCGATCGCAACAGCAATAAACAGTAGAGTTCGCATCGACGTCGTCGCCTTGTGGTGTAGATCCCTCAAGGCTACCAATCGCCGGACGCCTTTGGCGAGATGAATCTCCGCGCTACCCGGTCACATCGATCAACGGCGGTTCACGCTATGCTCACCGCCGCGACGTCGCCGCCGCACCCTTCGTGTCAAGGACTGTCACCGTGCAGCTTTTTGCCAAGCTACTGATACTGACCTGCCTGATCGCCGGCACCGCCGCCAGCGCCGCCGTGCTGCCGCAACCCAAACATGCCGAACCCTGCGTCAACGGCGTTGCCGAGGGTTTTCCGTGCAGCAACGTCAACCTGTATGCGCATATCAGCAACTCGCAGCTGGGCGGCGGCAACGGCAATGACATCTGGGGCTGGACCGATCCGGACACCGGCAAGGAATACGCGCTGATGGGGCTGACCAACGGCACCGCCTTCGTCGACATCAGCGATCCGGAGTTTCCGATACGTTTGGGACGGCTTCCCACTGCCGCCGGGAACTCCTCCTGGCGCGATATCAAGACCTACGGCTACTACGCCTTTATCGTTTCCGAAGCGGTCGATCACGGCATGCAGATCTTTGATCTGCGCCAGCTGCGCAGCGTCGCCAGCCCGCCAGCCACCTTCAGCGCCGACGCCCACTACGATCAGTTCGGGCGTGCTCACAACATCGTCATCGACACCGACAGCGGCTTTGCCTTCGCGGTGGGCTCCCGCGAAGGCGTGCAGACCTGCAATGCCGGACTGCACATGGTCGATATCCGCGACCCTCTCAATCCCGCCTTCGCCGGCTGTTTCGCCGACGACGGCTACACCCACGACGCCCAGTGCGTGACCTACAGCGGTCCGGATCCCGACTACAGCGGTCGCGAAATCTGCTTGGCCAGCAACGAGGACACGGTGACCATCGTCGATGTCACCAACAAGATGGCACCGGTGCAGATTTCCCGTACGCCCTACCCCGGCAGCTCGTACACCCATCAGGGCTGGCTGACCGAGGACTCGCGCTACTTCCTGGTCAATGACGAGCTGGATGAGATCAACAACGGCCACAACACCCGAACCTACATCTTCGACGTCAGCGATCTGGATGCGCCCAGCGTCCACGCCACCTACACCGCCGCCAATCCGGCCTCCGACCACAACCTGTATGTCCACGACGGCTACGTCTACGAGGCCAATTATCGCTCTGGGCTGCGCATCCTTGATCTGGCCGACATCGATGCCGGCACGCTCACCGAGGCGGCCTATTTCGATACCCGCCCAGCCAATGACGACGCCGGCACCAGCGGCGCCTGGAGCGTCTATCCCTATTTCGACAGCGGCACGGTGATCGTCAGCGACACCGCCAACGGCCTGTTTGTACTGGAGCCGATCCTTTGCAACGGGCCCAGCGCACCAGCCGGGTTGACGGTCAGCGCCGCCGGCGACAATCAGATCAGCCTGGCCTGGAATCCGGGCGAGCCCGGCAGCACCTTCGAGGTCTATCGCGCCATCGACGGCTGCGGCGGCAACGAGACGCTGATCGCCACCGGGGTGAGCAGCCCCGGGCTGCTCGACCAAAGCGTTTCCGGCGACGTGCCCTATGGCTATCGGGTTCGTCAGCGCCAGGCCGACGGCGTTTGCGTGTCGGAGTACTCCGGCTGCCAGAGCGCGCAGACCAGCGGGACCTGCACCGCCCCACCGAGCTTTGCCGGTATCGCGACGGCGCAGTCCACTGGCACCAGCCAGTGCGGCGTGGAACTGAGCTGGTCGCCGGCGACGCCGCGCTGCAGCGGCCCGGTCAGCTACCGCGTCGAACGCTCATTCGGCGCCGCCTTCGATGCGGGCAGCGCGATCGAGA
>JAUIFV010000005.1 GCA_030430155.1 Gammaproteobacteria bacterium | reverse complement strand
CTGATCACCTACGGCTTTCTGCATGGCGGGTTCACGCACCTGTTCTTCAATATGTTCGCGCTGTGGATGTTTGGCGCTCAGTTGGAGCGACTGTGGGGTTCGAGTCCGTATGCGCTGTTCGTGCTGGTGGGCATCGTTGGCGCCGGTTTGGCGCAGCAGGCGGTTTCGGCCTACACCGGCAATCCCTATCCGACGGTCGGTGCCTCCGGTGGGGTCTACGCTGTACTGCTCGGCTTCGGCATGATGTTTCCCAACCGCATCGTCATGCTGATCATTCCGCCGATACCGATGAAGGCCAAGTACCTGGTGCTGATCTTCGGCGCCTTGGAGCTCTATCTGGGTGTCACCGGCACATCCCAGGGCGTCGCCCACTTCGCTCACCTGGGTGGCATGGTGACCGGTCTGGTGATGATTCAGTACTGGCGCGGGAAGCTGCCGTGGAAGCCGAAGCGGATTTGGACGGATGAGTGAGGGTTAGGGCCCAGGGCACAGGGCCCAGGCGCTGTCTTTGGAACCGCCGGCATACCGCCCGCATCGTTCTGGTGCGACCTCAGGAGCCAAAAGCATGCGGGCAAGATGCCCGCGGTCCAGGGCAGGCTCCGGCAGTCCGCGATCCTGGGCCCTGGGCCCTGAGCCCTGAGCCCTAAATCTGCACCACCACCTTCCCCCGCGCCCGCTTGGTCTCCAAAAAGCGCTGACCATCGGCGGTGTCGGCCATGGTGATGATGCGATCCAGCACCGGCTTGAGCTGACCGTGATTGACCCACCAGGCCAGCTGATCCAGATCGGCGTGGTTGGGGCGGACGATGATCAGTCTGGCCTTGTGGACGGTACCGAAGGCGGTTGCGATGTGATCGTTGAAGATCTGCCGCGAGGGTACCGTGGTCACGTACACCCCGCCCCGGCGCAGACAGCCGCGGGCGGCGGCCAGGTTGCGATTACCGAAGACATCGAAGACCGCATCGAAAGCCTCCAGCTTGCTGAAGGGATCATCGATGCGGTAGTCCAGCACCACGTCGGCACCCACCCGCCGGCACAGCGGTCGATTAGCGCCGCTGGATAGTGTGGTGACGTGCGCCCCCATGATCTTGGCGATCTGGATTGCGATCAGGCCCAGCCCCCCGCTGGCGCCGTTGATCAGCAGCCGCTGCCCCTCACGCAGCTTGGCCTTGTCACGCAACGCCTGCAGTGCGGTCAGTCCGACCAGCGGCAGCGCCGCGGCCTGATTGAAGTCGAGCTTGTCCGGCATTTGTCCGATCTCGGCGCGCTTGGCCACCAACTCCTCGGCCACCGCGTGTCCGCGCCAACCGCCGAGCATGCCCCACACCCGGGTCCCGGGCGGTAGCGGGCCCTCCAGCACCTCGCCGGCATAGTCAAAGCCCACCCCCATCGGAAAGCGTTTGCCGCTCAGCCAGCCGAACTTGCCCTTGCGCAGCAGCACGTCCTTGGGGTTGAGCGCGGCGGCGCGCACCCGCACCCGGACCTGGCTGCCGCGGCGTTGGGGCGTGGCCACCTGCCGGAGCGTAAGCACTTCCGGGCCGCCGTAGCGATCGAATTCAATAGCTTGCATAAGGTCTTTGACTATGCGGTTTGGTTCAAATGCTAGTGACCCCGCGGCGGATGCGACTGCCGCGAAACCAACTGTCATCGCTTGATGGCAATGTTTTACCCCGATCGATCGATCGGCTTGCCTTGCGGGTCCAAACGGCCCTGATGATCCTCCGCCTTGACCCGCTCCCACAGCGACTTCTGACCTTCGAAGGCGGTATCGATCAACTCCGCGCCGTCTTCCCTGGCCAGCTGCTCCATGCGTCGAAAACGTCGTTCGAACTTGCCGTTGGTGCCGCGCAAAGCGGCGCTGTAGTCCAGCTTCAGGTGGCGGCCGACGTTGACCAGCACGAAGGCCACATCGCCCAACTCGTCGCTGAGCCGATGCTTGCCCGAACCGGCGGCAATCTCCGCGCGCAGCTCGGCGATCTCCTCGCTCAGCTTGGCCAATACATCATCCACGCCAGGCCACTCAAAGCCCTGCTGCGCAGCGCGCTTCTGCAGCTTCAGCGCGCGCTGGGCCTCGGGCAATCCACCCGGAACGTCGTCTAGCGCGCTCAGCGCACCGCGGCGCCGCCGCTCGGCCTGCTTCTGCTGCTCCCAGGCCTCGGTTTGCGCCTGCGCCGATTCCACCGTGGCGTCGCCAAACACATGCGGATGGCGCCGGATCATCTTGTCGTTGATCGCCGCCACCACGTCGGCGAAGTCGAAGGCGCCTCGCTCGCTGGCCATCTGTGCATGAAACACCACCTGCAGCAGCAAATCGCCGAGTTCATCGACCAGCTCTTCCATGCTGTCGCGCTCGATGGCGTCGGCCACCTCATAGGCCTCTTCGATGGTGTAGGCGGCGATGGAGCGGAAATCCTGCTGCACATCCCAGGGACAGCCGCGCTCGGGATCACGCAGCCTGGCCATGATCGCCAGCAGCTCCTCTATGGCCCCGGCGCGCACTTCCGACCCACTCATGACAAACAATCCATCCAGCGCTGTTGCGCTTGGCCGTAGGCGATGAAATCCCCCGACTTCAGGTCACCGGGCTTGTTGTAGCGCGGCACCTCGCCTTGCAGGGTCAGCAGCGCGCCGCCGGCCTCCTCGATCAGCACCTGGCCGGCCGCGACATCCCACTCGTAACCGCCAAAGCCCAAGCGCGGATACAAATCGGCCTCACCGGCGGCGATCTTGGCGAATTTGATCGCGCTGCCGGCGGAGATGCCTCGGTGCTCGCCAAGCCGCTGCAAATAATCTTCAGTCGCTTGATTGCGGTGCGAGCGGCTGACCACCACCCGCGGCGGCTGTTGCGCGGGCGTGGTGACTCGCAGTCGAGTGCGCTCGCCGTCAATGAGGCTGTATGCACCGGCGCCGCGCGCGGCCAGATAGATCTCGTTGCCCACAGGCCGATGAACGATCCCGCCCAGCGCTTCGCCGTCGACGATCAGCGCCACGCAGATGGCGAACTGGCCGTTGCGGGAAACGAACTCGCGAGTGCCGTCCAGGGGGTCGACCAGCCACAGGCTGGACCACTGCCGGCGACGCTCATGGACCTCGGGATCAGACTCTTCGCTGAGCACCGGAATATCGCTATCCAGCGCGCTCAAGCCGTCGACCAGGATGCGGTGCGAAGCCAGATCAGCCGCGGTCAGCGGACTGTCGTCGTCCTTGTTCTGAACTTGATGATCGGCGCGCGCGTAGATCGCCATGATGGCCTCGGCGGCCCGGCTAGTGACTGCGCTGGCCGCCTCGATCAGCTCTGCGTATCGATTCATTCCCAGCGTCGCCCCCGGCGCAGCCACTCGCGCGCCATGAACAGCGCGGCGATCGCCCTGCCCTCGCTGAATTCCTCGCGCAGCAGCAGATCGTGCAACTCGTCCAAGGGCCACGGACGCACGTCGATGGGTTCGGGCTCATCGCCGGGCAGGCGCTCCTCGAACAGCTCTTCGGCCACCACCACGTGGGTCTGGTGGGCCATGAATGCCGGCGCCAGACTGACCGAGCGCAGCGTGGTCAGCTTGCCCGCCCCAAAGCCGATTTCCTCCTTCAGCTCGCGATTGGCGGCCTCTTCCGGGCTCTCACCGGCATCAATGCGGCCGCGCGGCAGGCCCAGCTCGTAGCGATGCAGACCGGCGGCGTATTCGATGGAAAGCAGCACCGTATCGGCGTCAGCCAGCGGCACGATCACCACCGCGCCAGTGCCCTTGCTGGGGATGCACTCGAAGGTGCGGGTGGCGCCGTTGCTGAATTCCAGATCGAGCTGACGCAGCTTGAAGCGCGGCTCCACCCAACGCTGATCGAGAATCTTGGGCAGTTCCTTCATCCCTGCAAGGCCTGCAGGATTTGTGGATGCATCGCCGGCGTGGCGGCGACGATCCCGCGCGTCTGCAGGGTCAGCGGTCCGCCGGACAGATCGGTCACCACGCCGCCGGCTTCGCGCACGATCACGCTCAGCGCGGCGATATCCAGGATATTCAGATCGCTCTCTACCACCGCGTCCAATCGCCCCTGTGCGAGCCGATGGTAGTGCAGGAAATCGCCGTAGCCGCGGTGTCGGTGCACCTGCCGCATCAGCGTTCCCACGCGCGCCCACTGCTCCGGATCGGCAGCGAAGCTCTGGATGTTGCCGAAGGATAGGATGGTCCTGTCCATGCGCTCGGTGTCGGCCACCCGCAGGCGGGTGCCGTTGAGTCTCGCTCCGCCGCCGCGCCAACCCCAGGCCAACTCGCCAAACTCGCTCGCCGAGGAGACACCGAGCACCAATTCGCCCTGATGCATCAGCGCGATCTGGGTGGAGAACAGCGGATCGCCGCGTACAAAGCCCTTGGTGCCGTCAATGGGATCAACCAGCCACAGCCATTCCTTGTCCAGGCCGTCGGCGCCGCCCTCCTCACCATAGATGCCGTGATCGGGACAGGCCGCGCGCAGCACATCGCGGATTGCCGCCTCGGCAGCCTCGTCGGCCGCGGTCACCGGGCTGTCATCGTCCTTGTAGCGAACATTGCTGCTGCCACGATAGTAGTGGCGGATCGGTCCCGCCGCCGCCTCCGCCGCGTCCCGAGCAATCCCGCTCAGTCTTGCGTATTCGCGCTCGAGTCCGCCCATCCGTGCACCTCGCCTTCAATCAACAACAGTCTGCCACCCTGCCCATCCAACGGCTGTCCCACCCATTGCAGCGCCTGCACCAGTTCGGCATCGGCAGGATCAGGACGCAGTATCACCTGCGCCGTATAGCCGGTGCCGCGCATGCTGAAGGCACCGTCGATGCTCAAATTGCCATCGCCCTCGTTGCGCAACGAGCCGTCGATGCGGCTGTCGCTGCCGACCGCCTCGATGAGCACGGTGCCAGCGCGGGCCCGCACGATACCGGTGAGTCCGGCATTCTCCCAACGTGCCTTGCCCTGTACTGCGGTGGGCCGCCCTTCGCTGTCGACGCTCAGCCGCTGCAGATCAAGCTGCACCAGACCGGTGGGGACCAGCAGCGGCAAGCCCAGCGCCGGCCCCAGCCAGGCGGCGTCGATCTTGCCTTCGGTCTGACCCAGATCCAGCGCCCTGTTGGCGGCACGGATGACGTTGCCGCTCAGCTGCACACCGGGGCCATCGAGCTGCAGATCGGCCTCGGCACGCCCGGAGAGCAGCGGCAGCGGACGCAGCTGCCAGTTCAGCTGGCCCCAGTCCTTGCCACGCAGCAGCAGGCTGCTGGCCTGACCGTTCCACAGCGAGCCGGAGATGCCGCCGGCCTGGACTTCCTTGAGCTGGCTGGCGATCAGGCTGTAGACCAGCGTCGCCGGCAGCGTCCACAGCGTGATTACCACGACGCTGAAAACCAGCAGCAGCCAGGGCCACCAGCGTCGGCGCTTGCGTGTCGCGCTCATCCGCGCTCCAGGGTGAGCCGCACGCGCACCAATCCGGGGCCTTCGCTGCGGTCCACGGACGCGTCGATCACCTTCACCCTGGCACGGTCGGTGAGCCCTTCCAGCCAGGCCACGACGGTGTCGAATGAGGCATCCTCCAGCCACAGCCGCACCCGGCCATCGCCGTCCGGCTCGATACGGCTCAGCACCGAGGACAGGCCGGCGTCGCGCAGGCCTTCGTCCACTCGCGCCATCAGCGAGCGATCTGGACCGGTCACCGGATTGGCCACGCTGGACGGCGTCGGCGATGCACCCAGCTGGGCCGCATAGCGGCGGCTGGCCAGCAGGTCCAACTCGGCCTGCTGCACCTGGGTGCGTGCCTCGTCGCGAGCTCGCAGCAGCGGCAGGTAGATCCCACCGACGACGATGGCCAAACCCAAAACCACGGCAGCGACGCTGAGCAGGCGCTGCTCACGGGGATTGCGCTGTTGCCACCAATGCTGCATCAGCGTCCTCCCTGCAGTCGCAATCGACCCACAAACTCGCCGTCGCTGAACTGGGTGCCGCCCAGCTCGGCGCTGAGACCGGCCACGCTGTTGAGCCGCTCACGCAGTCCGTCCAGGGTGCCAACGTCGGGCGCGGCCAGGGCCAGTTCCAGCACCCCATCCCGAAACTCCAGCCCATTCAGGCGCATCCGTGACTCGGTGGCCAGCACCGGCGCCGCAGCGCGCAGCAGCGCGATCAAATCGCCCTGTTGCGCCGCGCCTCCGCCACCTCGAGCCGCCGCCTCCAGCTGCGCCAATGGATCCACCAGCCGTGCCTGGTCACCAAAGGCGCTGTAGAAGACCTCGCTGATCTCGGCATCGATGGCTTGTATCCGCCGCGCATCGCGCCACCACTCGTAGGCGATGGCCAGGCTGTGCACCACGAAGGCCGCCAGCAGCAGTCCGGCCGCCAAGCGTATCGTCGGCAGCCGCGCGCTTTGCCGCGCCACCGGCGCGTAATCGCCGCTGCGCAAGTTCGGTAAGGTCGGGTCGAACTGCCGAGCCAGATAGGGAACCGACGGTCCCACTGACTCGCCGCGTTCACCGCCCACGTCCGGACCGCCGGAATGACGCAGCTGCAGCTCAGCCACACCGCCCAACGCAGCGAGCAGGCTGGGCCACAGATCGCGCTCCAATGCGCCCACCGGACCGTCGGCGACCTTGAACAGCAGCTTGTCTGGTACTGCCAAGGCGTTGCTGGGCGGATCGTCCGGCAACAACAGGGCGTCGGGAACGATGTAATCCGGGTCCAGGCCTAGAGACTGCGCGGCATTCAGCCAGGCGTCGACCAGCCGCCGTTCGGCTGCCACCACCCAGCCTCCGCCGCCGGCCGCATCGGCGTAGGCGAACTGCATCGCATCCACATCGCCCGCGCAGCCATCCTCAAACTGGAAAGGTAGTCCGCGCAGCCATTCCGAGCGTCCCCGCGGCGGCGGCGTGGCGCGGCGGATCAGGCATTGCTCAGCCGGCACCAGCAGGACCACCTGATCTGCCGCCGGCGGCTGCCGATCAGCGCCCAAGGCAATCGGTCCACTCAACGCGGCACCAGGCTTGCTGGCCAGCCAACCCACCAGCGCCTGATCAACCGCATGGACGAACAGCCGGCTGCTCACCGGCGAGCTTCCAAGGCGCTGACCATGGGCAGCCCACAGCGCGCCAACGGCTGCCGTTGCGGACCTCGACGGCTGATCAGGATCAGGCTGAATGAAAAGGACTTGGGCAAGAAATTCACGGACGACGACAAACCGCTAATCGTACAGCCCCCGGCTGCGCTGCAACACCCGTTCGCCTTCGCGAGTTCGCTGCAGCAGGCTGTAGTAGCGAGTCTGATGATCCCCCACCCGAACCTGGGCGGTGGCCAGAAAATAGCTGCTGCTCACGCCCAGACTGGGCTTTTGCTCCGGGCCAAGCAGGATGCCGGCCTGCTCCAACTCGGCAAAGGCCTCCTGCGGGGTTTTGTACTGGGCCCGGCCGCGGTTGTACATGCGTTCGGCCAGTTCGGCGCTGATTGCCGGATCCAACGAACGCCACACCGCCAAGGTCGCCGTATTCAGGTTGATCTGGGTCGGCGTGTTGATCGGCAACGCACAAACGTGATCGCGCAAGCGCTGATAGATTTCGTCGCTCACCCCCTGCACCCAGCGCAGCTCGGCCGGATGCACCATCGGTCGGTTGGCCGCTCGATACGGTGGATCAGCGCGCAGGTACTCCAGATCCTCCGCCCCTGCGCCCTCCACGCTGCTGTCGGCATCGATCCAGTCGGCCACCGCGTAGGCGATGGCCGGCGGCAGCTCCAGCACCGCCAATAGCCGGATAAAGCGCTCCATGGCCACCGGATCGCGCCCACCATCGCCGGGCTTGAGCAGCGAATTGAGGTTGAATCGGCCGTTCAGATCGTCGATCTGCCCGGTGACGATGCCGCCCTGCACCGGCATCGGCGGCGGCGGCGAGGCCCAGGGCTGCAGGCGTGAGTCATAGCCGTCATCGCTGAGCATCTGCTGATGCAGGATCGCCATTGCCCAATCCTCCATCCCCAGCGCCAGCTGCCGCGACTCCTCCGAGCGAGCCAGGGTGTTGGCCCGGGTCAGGTCGATCATGGCCTGGCTGCTCAAGCCGTAGGCCAGCAAAGCGGCGATGGCCACCACCAGCAGCGCCATGACCAGGGCCACACCGGACTGCGCCGCGCGAGCATTGATTGGCACCCGGGACCTCATCGGGCGTTCTCCGGCAGTTCAATCACCCGCTCTACCGCGCCAAACTGCGCCAGCTGGATCTCGATAGACACCGCGCGCGGCAGCACATCGTCAGCCAGACCGCGACGGCTGGGCCAGCGATCGAAGCGGTCTTCGGCGTCGATGTAGCTCAGCCGCAGGCGCTGGACCTGTTCGGCCAACAGCGTTTCCCGGCGCCGCGTGGACGGACCGGCATCCAGCCGCACCTGCTCCCACAGGATCAGCTGATCGCCACGCAGCTCCACGCCGCGGCGAACCGGCGCCACCTTGGCGCCTTCGAAGAAGCTCAGGCTGCTGTACTCGATGCGCTCGCTATCGCCCTGCACCGCGGCTCGGCTGTCGCCATAGGCGCCGCGCACCGGCCGTGCCAGGATCTGCGCCAACTCGCGATCCAGCCGCAGCAACAGCAGTTCGGTGTCGCGCTGGCTCTCAGCGGCCTGCCGGTTGGCTTCGGCCGAGCGCACCACCGCGGCAAGACCGGCCTGAGCCAGCGCCGCGACCAGCGCGAACACCGCCACGGCGATCACCAGCTCCAGCAGGGTAAAGCCTCGCCCGAATTGAGGAGGCTGACCTGGCGCGCGCCTAACCACGCTGACGCCTGCCCACAAAGCCGCTGAGGCGGACCACCGGCTGCTCCTGCTGCGCATCGCTGTAGACCTGCACGTCGATGCGGCGCATGTCCGGCTCAGCGGTGGCCGAAACGCTGCGTCGCCAGTACCAGGTGCGCTGCGCCATCTGCGTCGTGCCCTGATCCAAACCCACTTTGGGCCAGCCTGGCGCAGCGCGCAGTAAGGCGATCTGGTTGCTGGCCACCCAGCGAGCCACGCTGGCTTCAGCCAGCCGCTGCTGACTGCTGCTGGCCGCCGTGGTGCTCTGGATGACCGCAGTCAAGGCTGCCGCCAGCACCACCATGGCCACCAGCACTTCGATCAGGCTGAAACCGCCCTCGGCACGCTGCAAGGAGGCCGCCACGCTCATGACCGCGACCCGCTGTCGATCTGTTCCAGTATCCGCGGTCGATGAGTGCCGTCGCCACGCAAGCGCCAATAGCTTTGCCCGTCGGCGCCGTGTAGCGCCAATCGAAACGGCGTGCTCTGCCCGTCCGGCAGGCACAGCAGTTGCGGCTCTAGCGGCAGGCTGTCCGGCAGCTTGGTCATCGCTCCTTCCAGGCCCAGACGCAGTTCCCACTGCTCGGGCAGCGAAGCGCTGCTGTAGACCGCCTCGCCGGTCATCGGCCGCCATCCGTCCACGGCCAGCTCATAGGGCTGGTAGTGGCGGCTGGACAAGGCGAAGCCGAGCACTCGCCCTTCGATCAGGGCGCGGTCGCAGACCAAGGTCATCAGTGCGGCGATGCGCTGCATCTGCTGCTCACCGCGGCGCTCACCGATGCCGCTGCCGGTGGCCAGCAGCGCAACGCCGATCAAAGCCGCAGCGATGGCCATCGCCACCAGCAGCTCAAGCATGCTGAAACCGCGGCTGGGGCGCTTCGGGGGAGCGCTTTTGGTGTTTCGCCTAATCGACCCAGTTACCCACATCGGCGCTCTCGCCTTCACCACCGGGTCGGCCGTCGGCACCCAGGGTGTAGACGTCGATATCGCCGCGGCGGCCGGGATTGAGATAGAGATAGGGCCGGCCCCAGGGATCCTTGGGCACCGCCTTGGACTGCAAATAGCCGCCGTTCTTCCAGTTCGGCGCCTCCGGCTGGCCACCCGGGCGCAGCACCAACGCGTCCAGCCCCTGCTCGGTGCTGGGGAAGACGAAATTGTCGAGCTTGTACAGATTCAGGGCGTTGACCATGGTCTGCACGTCCTGCTTGGCGCGGGTTTGCCTGGCCTGGCCGGGCGCATCGGCAATGTTCAGCGTCACCACGGTGGCCAGAATGGCCAGAATGGCGACCACGACGATGACTTCAAGCAGGGTAAATCCGCGTGAGCTTCGGGCTGGAATTGGCAAGTTCTATACGACGGCAGTTTGGACGCCCGAATGATAGCAGTAGCATCAGGATGAAGCGGCACCCGCGCGCGCGGCGGGTGCCGCCAATATTGACTTAGCGGAACCCTGCAATGGTTGCGCGGGTGTTGTTGAGCACTCGGGCGTTGTTGCTGCGGCTGCTGGTACCCATGGCTGCGCCGCCATAGGTTCGGGACGGATTGGACCAATAGTTGATCCGGGTGCAGCCGCCGCTACAGTTGTAGGCCATCACCGTGCGCCAGCCGCCGGCCGGGTACTGATAGCCGTGACCATAGGCGTAAGGCGAGTTGGTGGGATCGTTGGCAGGGTCATGCCGGGCCGCCTGTAGGTGACCGATTTCGTGTCCGAAGCTGTAGTAACCGGTTGCGCAATCCCAATGCACCGCGGCAAAGGCGGTGCTTGCCGACGCACCAATTGCCGAGGCCAGGCCGCAGGAACTGGCGTTGTTGATGAACAACACGGCCACATCCGCTGTGCGGCTGTTGCGCGTGCTGTGAATGCTGTCCATGTAGCCGTCGCTGGTGCCTCGATAGCGGCTCAGGTCGGTGTTGAAACTGCCGGACTCGGTGTAGGCGATGCTGTACTTGCCCGCCAGCTGCAGGGTGATGCTGACGCCGGAGTTGGCGTAGCTCTGATTGGCCTCGGCCACCGCCAGATCGATCAGGCTGGAAATGCTGCCGCTGGCGTTGATTGCCGCCGTCGTGGCGTGCACCAGCACCCGGATGACCGTATTCGCCTTGCTGGAGATGTCACGATCGGCGACCAGCGCCGCCTTGTCGGTCGGCGGCTGCGCTGCGTCGTGAGGATGGTCTGCCGGAGCCAGGGACTCATCGGCTTCGATCAACACGTGATTGCCGTTTTTTAGCGGCCGCAGCTTGTACAACGCGCCGTCAATGCGAAGATTGCCGGTAAGCAGGTCGCCTTCGCGCACCAGAGTCACACTGTTGAGCGGATCATCCACGATCTCTGCGCTGCTCATCTGCTGTGAGAACACCGGACTGGATTGCAGCAACCCGTGCCAAACCAGATTGCCGGACTCACTGACTGAACTCTCCAATCGGATTGCCGAGATGGTCAGCCCCGGAAACAACGGCAGACTCACTTCCTCGGTCCCGATTTCCAGCCCAACGGCATTGACCTGCAGCAGCTGGTGACGGCGATTGGCCGGGTCATTCATCAGCGCGCTGTAGGCGCTATCGGGCTTGCCAGACATCTTGTAGACGGGCAACGACTGCCAAAGATCCTGCGCGGCCGATGCCGTGAGCGGACCCACGCACAGACCAAAGCCGATTACCGTAGTCAAAGCCAACTTGTGCAAACGCATCTTCGCAACTCCCCAACAGATCAGCGTTGGTACTTGGCCGGTCGGCCATGGGGAGGCGTTCGCCCAGCTGCCAAGCAGCTCGGTGATTGCATGCTTCGATGCCCAGTTCGCCGCTACAGGTCACGTCTGCGGACGTGTTCCCCACCTGTGGTGCGGTCGCCTTCGGTCACCTCAAACCCCACACAGCGCAACCGTCGGGGGCCAAAGTGCAGCCAAATCCCGACGCTGGAAAGACCCCCAAAATGCCCTGCCGTGCGGATCGGTCGATCCGACGGGGCTGAAGATTGACCGTGAGCGGCTTGTGAGCTTCAGCGTGCCGAAAATGTAACGTTTAGGCACACAGTTTGCAACGTGTTAATGCGTTATTGCGCCAAAACCTTCATCGACCCTCCGCGCAACTGCTCGTATCGCTCCTCCCGCAGGTCAGCAATGCACTCAAAACGACGACTTGGCCCCGTGGCCGGTCAGCTTGAGCTGTGTCCATGGCCAGCCTTGGATAGACTGCGCCCCATGAATTCCAACCTAGACAACAACGCGCACTGGATCGACCGTGATCTGAAGGTGCTCTGGCACCCGTGCACGCAGATGCGCGACCACCCTCACCCTATCCCGCTGCTGCCCATCGTTGCTGCCCAGGGCTGCTGGCTGGAGGACGCCGACGGCAAGCGCTATCTGGACGCGATCAGCTCCTGGTGGGTGACCCTGTTCGGTCACGGTCATCCGGCCATCGCCCAGGCCATCGCCGAGCAGGCGGCCAAGCTCGATCACGTGCTGATGGCCGGCTTTGCCCATCCGCCGGCGATCGAGTTGGCCGAGCGCCTGCTCAAGCTGGTCGGTGCACCGATGAGTCGGGTGTTCTACGCCGAAGCCGGTTCGGCGGCGATCGAGATCGCGCTGAAGCTGTCCTTTCACTATTGGCGCAACATGGGAGAGCACCGGCGCAAACGGTTCTTGGTACTCGATCAGGGCTATCACGGCGAAACCATCGGCGCGCTGTCGATGACCAGCGTGAGCCTGTATAGACAGGCCTACGGCGAGCTACTCCTGGAACCGCTGTTCGCGCCCAGCCCGGATTCCCGATTGGCCGCCGCCGGCGAGTCCGCCGATGATTATGCGCAGCGCTGTGCCGCCGCGCTCGAGCAGATGCTGGTCGAACATGAGGGTGAGGTCTGCGCCGTTGTCCTCGAACCGCTGGTGCAGTGCGCCGGCGGCATGGCGATGTATCCGCCCAACTATCTGCAGCGACTGCGGGCGATCTGCGATCGGCGCAAGGTGCATCTGATCGCCGACGAGATCGCCGTCGGCCTGGGCCGCACCGGCGCCCTGCTGGCCTGTGATCACGCTGGCATTCGCCCCGATCTGCTTTGCATCGGCAAGGGTTTGAGCGGCGGCACATTGCCGTTGGCAGCGGTGCTCGCGCCGGAGCACATCTACGACAGTTTTCTCGGCGAGTACGGCTCCGGCAAGGCCTTCTTGCATTCGCACAGCTATACCGGCTTCGCGATTGGCTGTGCCGCGGCGCTGGCTACCTTGGATCTCCTCGAGACGGCCATGGCCAACGGCGAACTGCGCCAACGCGGCGAGCAGCTGGGCGCAGCTCTGGCGCCGCTGCAGCAGCACCCCAACGCGCGCCACCTACGCCGCTGCGGTCTGATTGCCGCGGTGGATATGACCCAGGCCGACGGCAGTCCCTTTCCTGCCGAGCAGCGTCGTGGCCTGGCCGTCTATCGCCAGGCGCTGCAACGTGGCGTGGTACTCAGACCCTTGGGTGACACCATTTACGCCCTGCCGCCGCTGAGCATCAGCGCCGAGGAGATCGACGTCCTGGCTAGGGTGGCGCTGGAATCGTTGGAGGCCGCATGCGCCTAAGCCGAGTCCATGTCGATACCGAACTGGCCGAGGGGCGAGTCGTCGCCCTGCCGAAGAATGTGGCTCAGCATCTGCTCAAGGTGCTGCGCCTGCGCCCTGGCGCCCCGGTCGTGCTGTTCAACGGCGATGGCTATGACTATCACGGCGCGCTGACCAGCAATCGCGACGTGCAGCTGGAGCGGCGCGAAGCTGCTCTTGCACCCTCCCCGTTGCGCATCACCCTCGCCCAGGGCTTGTGTCGCGGCGAGAAGATGGATCTGGTACTGCAGAAGGCCACCGAGCTGGGCGTGACCACCATCCAGCCGCTGAACACCCAGCGCAGCGAGGTGCGCCTGAACGAGGAACGCCAGCAGCGCCGCATGGCGCACTGGCTACAGGTCATCGCCGCCGCCTGCGAGCAGTGCGGCCGTGCCGATCTGCCGCAGCTGCTGGCGCCGCAGAACCTGCCGCAGTGGCTAGCCGAGCTGAGCGCCGATGCCAATGCGCAGCGCCTGATGCTGGACCCCCTCGGGGATACCAGCCTGAGCCAGCTGCAGCCCAGCACCGCGGCGCTGATCGTCGTTGGTCCAGAAGGCGGCCTGGAGGATCGCGAACTGAGCTTGTGCGCCGCGCAGGGCTTCACCCGCCTGCGCCTGGGCCCGAGAGTGCTGCGCACCGAAACCGCAGGACTGGCTCTGATTGCCGGCCTCGGCTGCCTGTGGGGTGATCTGGGTTAGTGCCCGCACAGCTCACTCTTCGATCGATTGATCATCCCAGGCGCGCGCCCAGCAGGCATCGAGCCGCACGGCGAGGAAAGCGCCGCGGCGATCGGGACATCAGTGCAGTAGCGGTGCAAGCGACCTGAAGGACACTGCCATGAGCTCGCCCGGAGTTTGCCCTACCCGCCCTCGCGTAGCACACCACTTCCGGCTAGCATCGGTGCTCCCATCCTATACGCCTTCTGCCTAAGGAGCCCCATCGGTGAGCGAAAACCCCTATCAGGCGCCCAGCAGCCAAGTTGAGGATCCGGCACAGTCTGGCGGCGGCGAGGGCTACACTGGCGAGATCTACGTACGCGAGGGCGGCGCGGGCGGACGCTGGCTGAGCGAGGCCTGGCGGCTGTTTACGGCCAGTCCAGGGCTGTGGATAGGATTCCTGTTCATCATTACCGCCATCTCTGTCGGCGTGCAGATCCTCGGTCCCTTCGGCGGCATTGCGCAAAGTCTGCTGCTGCCGATCCTCTCTGGGGGCATCATGCTGGGCTGCGATCGCGTCTACCGCGGCGGCGAGCTGCAGTTTGACGATCTCTTCTCCGCCTTCAAGGAGCCGCATCTGGTGCCGCTGCTGATCCTGGGCGCGATCTACCTGGTCGCATCCATCATCATCGTGGTGATCGCCACAGTGCCTTTCATTAGCGTGTTCTTCGTGATTTTCGCCGGTGAGGGCATGGGCAACACCGAACTGCTGGTCGTGGCGCTGTGGATTTGTCTGTTCGGTTTGCTGCTACTGCCGCTACTTGCGGCGTCCTGGATGGCCGGTCCGCTGGTGGTAATCAACAAAGTGCCGCCTATCCAGGCGATGAAGCTGAGTCTGTTCGGCTGCTTCAAGAACTGGCTGCCGTTCCTGGTCTACGGATTGATCCTGCTGCCGCTGTCGCTGGCCGCCACTTTGCCGCTGATGCTGGGCTGGCTGGTACTGGCACCGGTGCTGATGGCCAGCGCCTATGCCAGCTATCGCGACATCTACTACACCGACGGTCTGCGCGCTTGAGGACGGCCTATAGCAGCACCACCGCGAGTGCCAATCTCGATACGGTGGTTCGGGTCACCACGCCCGAAGGCATCGAGCTGGCGCTGCATCCGGCCGGTCCGGTGCCGCGTGCGCTGGCCTGGCTGCTGGATCTGACCTGGCGCTTCGCGCTGCTGTTTGCGCTGCTGATGATCCTGCCGATCTTCGGCGAAGTCGGTCAGGGCATCTGGCTGTTGATCTTCTTCGTCCTCGAATGGCTGGTGCCGGCCTGGTTCGAGGCGCGCCTAGGCGGCGCCACGCCGGGCAAGAAGGCGCTGGGATTGATGGTATTGCGCGACGACGGCGCGCCGGCCGGCTGGAATGAGGCGTTGACTCGCAACCTGCTGCGTTTTGCCGATTTCCTACCCTTGTTCTACATGGGCGGACTGCTGTCGATGCTGGTCAGCAGCGATTTCAAGCGGCTCGGCGACCACGCTGCCGGCACCCTGGTGGTGCATAGGGCCAGCAGCAGCACCGCGACCGAGGTACCCAAGGTCGAGCCCGAAGCGCCCCCTGCGGCGCTGGACTTGGAAGGGCGCCGCGCTCTGCTCGACTACGCCGAGCGCTACAGCCAGCTCACCGCAGAGCGCGCCGAGGAGATCGCCAGCGTCGCGGCACCGCTGCTGGGGACGGCCACCACCTCGCCGGCGCAGCGACTGCTGGGCATGGCCAATCATCTGCTCGGCCGCAAGCGTACCGATCAGCAGGACCAGGCCAATGCGCCAGTTTGAGTTTGAGCGCCGACATGCACCGCTATGGCGGGATTTCGAAGGCTGGCTGGAGCGCCGCAAGATGCGCCGCAAGCGCGGCAAGGAAATCGACGGCGACGGGCTGCGAGCCGACCAGGTACCGGCCACCTTTCGCGCCATTTGCTCGCATCTGGCGCTGGCCCGCGATCGCCAGTACAGCCCTTTTCTGGTCGACCATCTGAACCAACTGGTGCTGGCCGGCCATCAGGTGCTGTACGGCGCCTCCACCTCCTGGTTCAGCGCCCCCTGGCGCTTTCTGGCGGTGGAGTTTCCACGCACGCTACGCGCGGAGAGGCAGCTGTTCTGGCTCGCAGCGCTGCTCTTCTTCGGCCCCTTCATCGGCATCAGCGTGGCCATACAGTTCTTTCCCGGACTGGCTTCGCTGCTGCTGTCGCCAGCCGACATGGGACGGATGGAGAGCATGTACCGGCCGGAAGCAGATCGGCTGGGGATGCGTGAATCCAGTACCAACGTGATGATGTTCGGCTACTACATCTGGAACAACGTGCGGATCGGCTTTCAGACCTTCGCCGGCGGCATATTGCTCGGTCTGGGCAGCATTTTCTTCATGCTATTCAACGGGCTATACATCGGCGCAGTGCTGGGCTATCTGCAGCAGATCGGCCTTGGTCCGCAGATCTGGTCCTTTGTCGCCGCCCATAGCGCCCTGGAGCTGTTGGCGATCGTGATTTCCGGCGCAGCCGGGCTGAAGCTGGGCGCGGCCTTGCTCTCGCCGGGGCGGCGCTCGCGGCGATTGGCGCTAACCGAGAATGCCAAGATCGCGCTCAAGCTGATGCTCGGCGCGGCGCTGATGTTCGTCGCCGCGGCAGTGGTGGAGGCCTTCTTCTCGCCGCTCAATCTGCCCAATCCGCTGCCCAAGTACGTGATCGGCATCTTCCTCTGGCTGCTGCTTGCAGCGTATTTCTGGCGCGCAGGTCGCTCCCGTGCAGCTTGATCAGATCGCCATCAAGCTGCGTCCGCGCAGCGGCTTTGAAGCGGTCGATCTTGGCTTCAGACTGGCCATGCGCTGGTGGCGTAGCGCATTCCTGGCCTGGTGGCTGCCGGTGCTGCCGCTGGCTGTTGCCCTGCACCTGGGCTTTGCCCAGAACCCAATCATCGCGGTGCTGATCCTGTGGTGGCTGAAGCCGCTGTTTGATCGCTTCGTGCTCTACAGTCTGAGCCGACGGGTGTTCGGTCAGCCGACCGGTGCGGCGGATCTGCTCGGCGCCTGGCGGCAGATCGTCAGCCCCGGATTGCTCTACGCGCTGACCCTGGCGCGGCTGGACCCGGCGCGCAGCTACAACCTGCCGGTGAGCATACTCGAACGTCAATCCGGCGCCCCGGCCCGACGCCGCCGCGGCCTGCTAGGCCGGCGTTTTTACGGAACCGCATTCGGACTGACCCTGGTCTGCATCAACCTCGAACTGATCCTGCAAGTCGGCCTGGGCGCCACCGTGGAGTTGTTCTTCAGCCCTGGCGGCGACCCGCTGGATGACAGCGGACCGCCGCTGGCGGCCGAACTGATCAGCGGTCAGTGGTGGGGCATTGGGGACAGCATCTACTACCTGCTGGCCATCGGACTGATCGAACCGCTCTACGTGGCCGCCGGATTCAGCCTCTATCTGAACCGCCGGGTGCTGCTGGAAGGCTGGGACGTGGAATTGGCGATCAAGCGTCTGGCGGCGCGCATTGCCCCGCCGCTGGCTGCGCTGCTGCTGCTGAGCGCGGCCGCGCTCGCGCCTGTACAACAGGCCGCAGCCCATGACTATGGCGATTGCTTGCCCAACGGCGAGCTGTATTTCGGCCAGTCCCACGGCGAGGACGGGGCTGTGCACGAGGCGACTGAGGATGCTGACGACGATTGGGATCCGCGGGAAGACTATGACCCGGCCTATCTGCAGATGCTCGAAGAACGCTGCGCTGCGATGGCCGGGGGTCCACGGGACAGCGCCGCCCGCAAAGCCATAGTCGAGGTCTTCGCGGACCCCATATTCGGCGAACGGGTGACCGAGGAACGCTGGGTGCTGCGCGACAGCGATGACGATGACGACGAAGACGAATCCAAGAGCGCACCGCTGGAAGGGCTGGGCGAACTGCTGGCGTCAATCTGGCAGGTGCTGGCCTGGGTGATATTGGCCGCCATCGTGCTGATGCTGATTCGCTACATCACCCGCAGCTGGAACCCCGGAGCACGCGTGGAAAGCGATGCCGGCGCCGCCCCGGCCGAGCTGTTCGGACTGCAGATGGACCCGGACAGCCTGCCCGAGCAAATCTCCAAGACCGCGCGAGAGTGGATTGCCGAAGGCAAGCTGCGCGAGGCCCTGGCCCTGCTCTACCGCGCCAGCCTGTCCGAGCTGGTCCATCAACACGGATTGCGCCTCAATCGCGGCGCCACCGAAGGCGACGTGCTGGCGCGAACTCGCGGACGCGTATCGACCGCCGCCAGCGGCTATCTGGGCGGACTGATCGGGCAGTGGGTGGATCTGGCCTACGCCGAACACATTCCGCAAACCGACGCCCTGCTGGCGCTTTGCGATGGATACGCGGTGCACTTCGAGCAGCCGCAGCCAGCGCCCAGCGAGACGGCAGTCGAAACCAGCCCAACCGACGCCGCTGCTGCCGAACCCGTCGTTGACGGCGACAAAGGCGGGCAAGCATGAGTCTGCGCGGGCCGCTGGGACAGATCCTGCTGGTATTGGCCATCGTCACCCTGCTCGGCGCCGGCTTTCTGCATTTCTACGAGAAGCAGAGCATCGACGACTGGAACCCGCCATCGGCCAGGGTCCTGTTCGAGCCCTATCTGGCCGCCGAACGGCTGCTGACAGAACTGGAGATGCCGTTCAGCCAGATCGGCTCACTGCAAGATGCAGTCGATCTGCCGGCGCACAGCGCGCTGATCGTGCCCGCCGGGCGGGTTGGACTCACCGACCAGGCGCGTGCGTCGATTCGCCAGTTTGTACGCGACGGCGGTCATCTGCTGATTGAATCCGAGCGTTGGGAAGACCCCGATCCCTTACTGGAGGATCTGGGTGTGACCCGCAGCGAGGCGCCTGACGTCGACTACGACGACCACGAGTGGCTCGGCTTCAGCTCGCTGTTCATCTACCAGGACCCTACCGAGTCGGTGGATGTCGACGACCCGGCACTGCTGCTGGTGAAGTGGCACGCGCAGACTGACCCACTGGTGGTCACCTCGCTGGGCGGCGACCTGCTCGATGCCGACGATGCGATACGCCGCATCGACGGCGACGACGGCACGCGCATCCTGCAGCGCCGACTGGGTGAGGGCCTGATCACCGCGATCAACGACATCAGCTTCGCACAGAATTGGCGCATTGGCCGCAATGACAACGCCGAGCTGTTTTGGCAGATCCTCAACGACACTCCCGATCTGGCTCATGTGGCGTGGTTCCGCACCAAGCCGCCGCAGCTGTGGCCCTGGCTGCGTAGCAACGCTTTTGCAGTGCTGATCAGCGTTGCTTTGTTGATCGCGTTGTTCATCTGGCACGGGCTGCCGCGCTTTGGTCCGCTGCAGGCTGATCCGGGCAATCAACGACGCCGGCTCAGCGATCACCTCAGTGCCAGCGGTCGCTTCCTGTGGTCTGCCGGTCAGCGCGCCAACCTGAGCCGCGCCACGGCAGCCTGCGCCTACGATGCCGTAGCAAGGCGCTATCCACACCTGCGCAGCATGGGCGTAGCGGACCAGATCGAGTTCCTGGCCAAGCGCTTCGCCCTGCCTCCCAGCCACGCCAGCGCGCTGGTCAACGGCAGCCAGATTGACGATGCCGCCGAACTCATCCGCCTGACCCGCAGTTGTCGTCATCTGCACCGCGCACTTGCGGGCACTCAGGCAGACTCAACAGACGAAGATCGAAAGGATCAACCATGACCACCGCCAAGCTCAGCGAGTCCCAGCTCGCCCGCGCTGTCGAACTGACCCAGTCCCTCCGCAGCCAGGTCGGCAAGGCCTTCCTGGGGCAGACCGAAGTGGTCGACCAGGTGCTCTGTGCGCTGTTGGCCGGCGGCCACGTGCTGCTGGAGGGCGTACCCGGCTTGGGCAAGACGCTGCTTGTGCAGGCCCTGGCCAAGGCCGTCGGAGGGCGCTTTGCGCGGATCCAGTTCACACCGGATCTGATGCCCGCCGACGTGACCGGGCATACCCTCTACGACCCCAGCAGCGGCCAATTCACCACCCGTCGCGGCCCGGTGTTCACCCATCTGCTGCTCGCCGATGAGATCAACCGAGCCCCGGCCAAGACCCAGTCGGCGCTGCTGGAGGTGATGCAGGAGCGGCAGGTCACCATCGAAGGCGTGGCTCACCCGCTGGAACCGCCGTTCATGGTCCTGGCAACGCAGAATCCGCTCGAGCAGGAAGGCACCTATGCCCTGCCCGAGGCGCAGCTGGATCGTTTCCTGCTCAAGGTCGACATCGACTACCCGGCCGAGACCGATGAGCGCGCCATCGTGCAGCAGATCACCTCCGCCCAGGTCGGTGAGAAGCTGGACGTCAGCGCAGTCAAGCCGGTTATCCAGCCCGAGACGCTGGACAAGCTGCAGCGTCTGGTCGCCCATTTGACTATTGACGAGGCAGTGGTGGACTACGCCCTGCGCATCGTCCGCGACACCCGCAGCTTCGCCGGTTTGTCGATCGGCGCCGGCACCCGCGGCGCCATTGCGCTGGTGCGCAGCGCGCGCGCCCGGGCCCTGATTGCCGGCCGCGACTTCGTCAGCCCGGACGAGATCAAGGCGATGGCGCTGCCGGTGCTAAGACATCGCGTGGTCCCAACCGCGGACCTGGCGGTCGAGGGCCACGGCAGCGATCAGGTGCTCGCTGAACTGCTGGAGCGCACTCCGGCGCCGCGCGCGTAAGTCGCGTGCTGATTCCTGCTCCCGCTCTGCTGGTCAGTGTCGGCCTCAGCCTGCTGCTGGCCGTGCTGGCCTCGGTGCTGCCGGCGCTATTGCCGCTATGGCTGGCGGCTATGCTGCTGCTGACGCTGGTCGCGGTGATTGATGCGGTGCGCCTTTATGGCCGCGCAGGACCGGCCTTGCTGCGCCAACTGCCCAGCGCGCTACCGTTGGGCGTGGATCGGGAGATCGCACTGCGCCTGGAGAACGACAGCGCTCACCGCCAGGAGCTGAGCGTCTACGATCACCCACCCAGTTCCATGGCGGTCTACGATCTGCCGCAGCGACTGCAGTTGCAGCCCGGCGAGGGCGCCGAGCTGCACTACCGTGTCCATCCGCTGGTGCGCGGCAGCTTCGAGTTCGCCCAGACCGAGCTGCGTCTACGCTCACCCTGGCGGCTATGGGATCGGCGCTTGCGCATCGGCCAAAGCGAAGCAGTCCGGGTTTACCCCAACTTCGCCGCACTGACCCGCTTCGCCCTGCTTGCCACCGACCACCGGCTGTCGCAGATCGGCGTGCTCAAGCGGCGCAGGCGCGGTCAGGGAATGGATTTCCACCAGCTGCGCGAATATCGCGAAGGCGATATCCAGCGCCAGGTGGATTGGAAAGCCACCTCGCGCATGGGCCGGCTGATTTCCCGTGAGTATCAGGACGAGCGTGACCAGCAAATCATCCTGCTGGTCGACTGCGGGCGCCGCATGCAGGCCCGGGATGATGCCCTCAGCCATATGGATCACGTCCTCAACGCGGCGCTGCTGCTGGCCTTTGTGGCGCTGCGTCAGGGGGATGCGGTGGGCCTGGCCACTTTCGGCGGCAGTCAGCGCTTCGTCGCGCCACGCAAATCGATGGCCACCATCAACACCCTGATGAGCGCGTCCTTTGATCTGCAGCCCACCCTGCACAGTCCAGACTTTCTGCTTGCCGCGCGCGATCTGATCACCCGTCAACGCAAGCGTGCGCTGGTGGTGATCCTGTCCAATCTGCGCGACGAAGACGACGACACGCTGCTGCCGGCGCTGCAGCTGTTGCAGCAGCGCCACCTGGTGCTGCTGGCCAGTCTGCGCGAAGGCATACTCGGCCAAAGCCTGCGCGCCCCGGTACGCGCGCTGGAAGACGCCCTCACCCATGCCGCCACCGCCGAGTATCTGGAGCGCCGTCGCGACAACTTCCGCCGCCTCTCCGGCCACGGCATCAGCAGCGTCGACGTCGAGCCCGCGCAGCTGCCGCTGGCGCTGGTCAATCGCTACATCGACGTCAAGCGCGCCGGCCGGCTTTGAGGCGGCCAACTCATTGCGTGGCCGCGCGCGCTTGCTGCAGCCGGTCGCGCGCCTTGGCGACCCTGTCGTGCTCGGTCCCGAAGCTGCTCTCCAGCACCGCCAGGCTTTCCTCCAGCAGCGCAATCGCGGCAGCCCTCTGACCGGCTTTGAGCAGAGCTTCACCCCGGTTGCTGGCAATGATTCCCCAAAGATAGTGATCCGCACCCAGAGTCGCTGCGGCGCCCTGCTGCGCCTGCGCATAAAGCGCCAGCGCTTCGCCGCCGCGCTCAAGTTTGTCCAGCAAACTGGCCAAGTTGTTCATCACGATCAGCGCCTCCGGCGCCTGCAGGTCGTTGATGCGCTGATGGCTGGCCAGCAACTCACGGTACTCGCTTTCGGCAGCGCTCAACTCGCCGCTGTCTTCAAAAAATGCCGCCCGCAGGTTGCGCACATAGAGCATCTGCGGGTGATCGCTGCCTAGCTCCCGCTCTACGACAGTGGCGACCGTGGCCAGCATAGGCCCGGCTTCGCTCAGCTGGCCGCGTTCCAGTAGAATCTTGGAAAGGTTCTGTAAGGTGCTGATTGGCGAAAGATTTCCTTCGCCATAGAGAATCACTTCGCGAGCATGTACGTCACGCAATATGGCGGCAGCCTCCTCCCAGCGACCAAGCTGATCTAGCGCCGTTGCCAGATCGCTGCGATTTGCCAACACGTCGGCATGCCCCTCCCCCAGCTGCGCCGAACGCTCGGCTATCAAGGCTTCCAGGAGCTCGCGGCTGTGCTCGAATCGCCCCAGCTGAAGCTCCGCTATGGCTAAGGTTTGCTGCACTCGCCAGCGCACCACAGCGCTCACCTCAGGCGTGCTTTGCAGCTCGGGCAACAGTTGCCCCGCGGTCTGCGCAGCGGCGGCAGGATCGCCGGCCACAAACTGCGCACGGGCCAGCTGTGATCTTGCCTCCACGGCGACCGGCGCCGGTAGCTGGGGGCGCTTGGCAAAGTCACTCAGCGCCTCTATCGCGGCAGGGATCTGGCCCATGTCCACCAGCAGCGCAGCGCGGTCCACCTCGCCGTGCAGATAGGCCATGGATTGCCTGCCCAGGCGCACCGCTCGAATCGCTTGCGCACTATCCAGCTGGCGCTGGGCGGCATCATATCGACCGAGATTACGATAGGCCCGGCCCAGCAACTCACGCAGAGCCAACTCGACCTCAGGCCGTGCCGGAGGCGATCGGTCCAGGGTCCCGACGGCCGCATCCAGCAGTTCGCGAACGCTCAAGTCCGCACCCTTGCCGCGCTTGGGATCGGCCGAGCCCAATAGTTCGTCTAGAAATCCACTCACCGCCTCGGCCACCTCGGTGCGCGCTTCCGCCTCGGCCCTGGCCTGCGCTTCGGCGGTCGCCGATCGCCAGCTGGTCCAGGTTGCTCCGAGCAGGATCAGAGCGATGACCGCTCCACCGGCGAATAGCAGCGCATGGCGGCGCAGCGTACGCAGCGCGCTCTCCCAGGCCGTCGGTGCTCGCGCGCTCACCGGCTCACCGGCGATCAGCTGGCGCAAGTCTTCCGCCAGCGCAACGGCCGACTGGTAGCGTTGCTGCGGCTGCCTGGATAGGGCCTTCATCACCACTGCGGAGACATCCCCACGCAGTTCGGCCTGCAACTCGCCCAAAGGCCTCGGATCGATACGCTCGCGCGAGCGCAGCGCCTCCAGCAGCGATTGCCCGCCCAGTGCATGCACTGCCTGGCCACTGAGCAGCTCATAGGCAATCGCGCCCAGCGCGTACACGTCGCTGCGCGCATCGATCTGTGCCGCATCGCCATGCAACTGTTCGGGGCTCATGTAGGCCAACGTGCCGACCAGCTGGCCCTGCTGCGTCATGCCGACCAGATGCTCATCATCCAGTGCTCTGGCGACGCCGAAGTCGAGAATCTTTGGATGGCCGTCGCCGTCGACCAGGATGTTCTCGGGCTTGAGGTCGCGATGCAGCACGCCCTTCAGGTGCGCAGCGTGTACGGCTTCAGCAAGTTCAGCGAGCAACCGCAGACAGCACTGCCGATCAGGCCGGTTCTGCTCCCGCCACAATCCCAAGGTGCAGCCCTGGACGTACTCCATGGCCAGATAAGGGATCTCGCCGGCCGGGCCATCGACCAGCCCCGCCTCCAGCACGCGAGCAATACCGGGATGATCGGCCCGAGCCAACAGGTTCGCCTCGCGGACAAAGCGCGCACGGATTTCGCTGCTGTTGACCCCGGCACGGATCAGTTTCAGCGCGACCTGGCGCCGCGGGTGAGCCTGCTCGGCCAGCCAGACGTCGCCCATGGCGCCGGTGCCCAGTCGGCGTAGCAGCCGCCAGGGTCCAAGCTGAGTCGAGGCCGGTGAAGGTGCATCCGGCGTCGGTACAGGCGCAGACGCTGGACTGGCGGTTTCCGGCGCTGGTGCGGACGCGGGCAGATCCAGAGTCTGCGCCAGCAGCGAAGCCAGCGCAGAGCGGATTTGCTGCTCCCGGGCAGGATCCCGGCTGACCAGCTCCGCCAGACGCTGCTTGCGCTGCGGCTCATCCAGCGATGCCAGCAAACGCAACTCGTCCTGCAGCGTGGGGTCGTTGGCGTCCAAGGCGCACTCGACGGTTTGGCCAAGCGCCAATATAGCGGTGATTGAGTGCTAGCTGACTTTCCCAGACGCAAAGCCCTGTAACGCCGAACAGCCCGCAGCAACGGTACGCCGGACACCTCACTAATCGGTCCTCTGCTGCCCCACCGGCACCTGATCGGCGGCCTGCGCTGCCGCCTGCTGCAGCGCATCGTCGTCATCGACTACCGCCGCCGGCTCGGCCTTCTTGCTCGGTCGGTACAAGGTCTTCCACCAGCCGCCGGCGCCCAGCGCCTCGAAAGCGCGGCGCAGCCAGGCTATCAGGGCGTTGGCCAGCCACAGCGACCAGGCCAGTATCGCCGCCTTGTATACCCACAGCGGCAGGCTGAGGGCCCAGCCGCCGGGCAGTGCGCCGTCGCTGTGATCGGCAAACCAGATCAGCTTGCTGGCGGTCGAGCCGTTGCCTTGCACGGTCATCTTCGGATCGCCAAGCAGGCCGCTCCAAGCGGTGGCCACCAACATCAGCAGAACCACGCCCGAAAAGCCGATCAGACCCAGCTGAGTGAATGCGAAGGGCCAGGGGTTGAGCTCGGCGCCGCGCCGTTGCCGCCACTGCAGCAAATACAGCCACGCCGCCACCACGATCAGCGCCGGCCAGGCCACGGTGCTCAGGCCGATTCCCAGCAGCAGCCAGTCCCGAGTGCGCAGCGGTGAGTTTGGAATCCGCCCCAGGGCCAGCGCAATGGCCAGCACCAGCGCCAGTATCGACCAATAGCGCACCGCCGGCCCAACCTGGGGTCCGCCGGCCGCTAACAGCCAGCGATCCTCAGGCAGATTCATGCGCAGTCCGACGTTGGCGGCAGGCAAGCCCAGATCCACCGTGGGCAGCCGGCCAATCAGCGCCATTCCCTGCGTCTCGCGCAGCTTCAGCTCGACGGTGTGCTCGCCTGGCGTGATCGGCAGCAGTAGTCGGCCCTGTTCGGGGCGCACTCGCAAGTCGCGACCGTCGATGCTCAGCGAGAGCAGCTCAGCGTCGGCCGGCAGCTGCAGCGCATGCTGGCCACCACGCGTCGCCCGCAGGCTGATGCTCAAGGTGCTTTCGCGCAAACGTGATCCCAGCGTCGTCGCCAAACCCACGCCGTCGATGGCCAGCGTGGTACCGGCCTGCGCCTGCGGACGACTGACGGTCACGCTGAGCTGGTCGCCCGGCAAAGGATGATAGAGCGGCGCCGCCGAGCCGGATCCACGGACCAATAGCGCCACCGGTCCGTCGTATACGGCGTGAAAGATCGGGCTCACCGCCAGCTGCCAGATCTCCAGCCGCTGCTGCAGCGGCGGCGCGGTCAGCTGCAGCGTCGTCGACGGTTCGATCCGACCGACGTACTCCACACTCTGCCGTCCCGGCGCCAAGGAGATTTGCGCGGCGCCCTCGCGCACCGGCGGATCTTCGGCCAGCAGCCGCTCGCCCGACAGCAGCGGTACGGCCACGTTGATCACGCCATCGGCCGGCGCGACGCGCTCGACCCGGGTGATCACCGTCCAATCCAAATCGATAGCGATGGAACGGGTTACCCGCACGTAAGCCGGCAGGTCCGACTCGCGGCGCAGCTCCTCGCTCTGCGCGCTGCGCACCTGGCGATTGAGTTCCAGCGCGCCGCTGGGCAGTCGCTCGCGTTGGATACCGCTGACCAGCCAGCCGTCGCTGGCTGCGACGATGCGGCCGGGGTTCATCGGGAAGCGCAGACGCAACTGATCGCCGGCAATCACGCCTTGTAGTCGCACCCGGCGCACCCCGGCGGGCAGCGAAATCCAGGGATCGGTGCCTTCCAGCCACAGCCACTGGTGACTGCTGCCGTCGACCTCCACCCGAGCCGGCTGCCAGCCCGGCGCCGAAGGCAGCGGCACACTGACCTCGGTTCCGCTGTGCACCTCCAATTCGATAGCCAGCGTGCTGCCGCGGACATCGATCTGCACCTGCGCCAATAGCGCGCACTGTGGTGCGCACTCGGGCGGCTCACTCAGTCGGGTCCGCAGCTGCTCTAGCAAAGCAGCGCTGGGATAGTCCGCGGCAGCCGCCGGCGCGCTCAAACACAACGCGACCAGCGCCCACGCTGGCAATCGTGCGTTCAGGCTCGCTGGGGCCAGACGGCGCAGAGTGGCCAGCAGCACCAGTCCCAGCAGCAGCACCGACAGCACTCGCCAGGATCGGGTCAGCCACGGCGGGGTCATCAGCAAGCTGACCCGCTGATCCACGGCGATCGGGCCGCTGACGCTCAACTGATGGCTGTGCCAGCGCCACTGTGGCTCGGCGCCGCCGGCCTGCACCACCGCCTTGGGGTCGATGCGATTCAACGCTTGGTTGGCTTGCAAGTACTCGTAGCCCCCTTTGACGCGCTTGCCGGCCCCATCCGCGATACTGGCGCCAGTCACGGTGACCGAGGTCAGCTCTGCGTCCTCCATCGATGCCGCCGGAGCGGCCGGCGCAAGATCCTCCTGATAGGGCCGGTTGCCTCGATGCCGATTGAGTCCGCCATACTCACTTCTGCTGATCACCTGTGACGTCGCCCGATTGAAGCCCCCGCTGCTGTCCACCGAGCTGCGCTCCAGCTGCGGATGCAGCGCCAGGCTGAGCTGCCCCGCCGCATAGGGCAGCGCGACCCAGGCCAGCGCGAACGCGAACAGGTAGGCCAAACGACGCAGCCAGACACCGATGCGGTAGCCCTGCGCCCAACGCGCCAGCAGCAGCACCAGCAGCAGAGCGAGTACGCTGAGCATGGGCGCGTCGCGATGATCGAAGCTGAGCAGCAGAAAGCCCACGCTGAATACCGCCAGCACAGCGCCGCCCAAACGCCAGGCCATCAGCCCGCCGAGGCAGAGCAGGAACACATCGCCCAGACGCCAACGAGCGATCCAGCTGCTATCGGCGTTGTCAGCGCCGGGCGCAGCGAGCAGCTGATAGCCAGGCGGGAGATTGACGGTCAGATTGGCGCTATCGAGCACCTCGTTCCATCCGGAAACCGGCAACGATGCTCCAGCCGGCAGCCGAGAAGTCGCGGTCAGCGCGACGTCGTTCTCGCGCCACTCTACGCCTACCGCGTCGACCAACAGCGGCGAGGCGGTCAGCAGCATCGACTCGCTGCCGGCGCTGGCGCGCTGCAGCTGCAGCTCGGGCAGCGCATCCAGTCGCCAGCCCTGTTGCATCCGCCCATTGAGGCTGTCTTTGGCGGTCCAGCCATCGGCATCAAAATCCAGCCACAGCTGCCGCTGCAGGCGCAGCTGATTGGCGGCAACGGCGTCCAGACTCAGCGGTGGCCGTTGTATCTGCAGGCTCTGATCGGGCAACAGCAGGAAGGCTGGCAAGGCCTGCCAGGCATCGGGAACTCCAGCGGTCGCTGGATCGACGGGCTCGCCACCACTGGCGTCCACCGGCCCGCGCACCGCGCCGATACCGAAACTCCACACCTCCTGCTCCGGCCAGTGCTCGGCCGGGCGTGGACCACGATTGACGCGGTCGGTCGCCTCCAGCGCACGCGCGCTCACCTGCAGCCAGTGGTTGCCTGGAGTGAGCTGAATGCGCAGCCGACCATCCGATTCCAGTCGGGCGCTCAGGGTTCCATCGACTTCGGTGCCGACAAAGCCCGCCGGCAGCAGCGGACCCATCACCAGTTCGCGCGCCTTGCCGGATACGCTCAGATTGAGCTGGGTGGTGAGCATCAGCGGCAGATCGTCGCGCAGCAGCCTGTAGACCTCCACCTGCAGCGCATCGGCCTCGCTGACGGCGACCTCGCTGCTGCCCAGCCATAGCTTGGACCCGCGCCGCTCCGGCGCGGCCACGGACTTGCCATCGATGGCCACCTGCAGCCGCGCGACGCCATCGGGAAGGGCCAGACTCTGCGGCCGCTGGGCCCAGCTCAACTCGCCGGCAATGCGGCGCAGCCCAGGCTCCAACCAAACCCGCGGACCGCTAGCCGAGGGCAGCACCGCGGCTGGTCGACCGTCGACGCTGACCGCCATCGGCCAAGCGTCCTCAGCCCCAGGCAGGCCGACGTAGCCGGCGACCGTCACCTGCCAACTGATCTCAAAGCGGCCCTGATCGGCGTCCAGCTGCAGGGCCAGAACACCGGGCACCCGACAGCGATGCGCCGACTCGTTACCCGGATTCTGGTCATAGCGCAGCGAGCAAGCCAGATGATCCCAGGGCTCCATGACCCAATCCGACCAAGCCTGCAGATCGCTCGGCCTGGCGGACTGCGCCAGCGTCGTAGCGCTCAAGCACAGCATTCCAAGGACACCCAGAACCACCACGACCCGGCGCAAGACCATCATCATCGGCTCCATTCGCACTGTGAATGAAGGATAACGGGGTGGTGGGGGCTTCGGGGTTAACGAATCTGCGTTGCAGAGGGCAATCTGCGGCGGGTGGAGGGCCCCAGGGCCCAGAAAAGCGTCCAGTCCCGGCGGCGCCTGCTCTGCTCTTGATCTTCTGGGCCCTGGGCCCTGAGCCCTATGCTCTCGCGCTGCTAATCGGCCGCCCGCAACCCGCGCCGCTCGTAAACCCCGTCAAACACCGTCCGCCACTCCGATTCCCCAGCCGGCAACGATTCCCAATGCTGACGCACGCGGTCGCCGTCTATCGGCGCCCAGGTCACCCGGTGCCTGCGGCCGTCTTCTGCCGGCGCGACGCTGCTGAGGACCATCGATCCGCCCTGTGGCCCGCCAACCAGCCGCACCAAACCGCCTCTATCGTCGATCCACAGCTGGTACCAGCTGCCACTCTGCCGGTCATAGCCGCTCAAACTGGTGCCCTTGCCGCCGTCGGCGCCCTGCCAGTGCTCGCGCAGTGCGCAGCCGCCATAGGCGACGGTGACGTCGTTGGTGCCGGCAAACTGGCCATCGGCACCGACGTTCCAGGCCCCCAGCCAGAAATCGAATGCGCGGTACTCCGGGCCGCTGCAGTCGCGGTCGGCGGCGGATTGCTGTGCCAGCGCCGGGGTGGCAAGGGTCCACGCGGCGATGATCACGGCCCCCAAGACTTTGCTGAGCATGAATTCCTCCGAAGTGCCGGGCGCCCCGATGATAGCGACGCACATCGGAGGAAGAAGCCCGACCGCCACCCTGATTGACCCGGCAAAGCATCACATCCTACGCCCTGGGCCCTGACCCATCTATACTCCGCGCCCTAATCAAACCCCAGCCCGACTACGGGCCTTGCACTCATGACCATCCAGACCGACGAAACTGCTCGTCGCCGCACCTTTGCGATCATTTCCCACCCGGACGCGGGCAAGACCACGCTGACCGAGAAGCTGCTGCTGTTCGGCGGCGCGATCCAGATGGCCGGCTCGGTGAAGGCGCGCAAGGCCTCCCGCCACGCCACCTCGGACTGGATGGCGATGGAGAAGGAGCGCGGCATCTCGGTCACCTCCTCGGTGATGCAGTTCCCCTATCGCCAGCAGATCGTCAATCTGCTCGATACGCCGGGCCATGCCGACTTCTCCGAAGATACCTACCGGGTGCTGACCGCAGTCGACTCGGCGCTGATGGTGATCGACGCGGCCAAGGGCGTGGAAGAGCGCACCATCAAGCTGATGGACGTGTGTCGGCTGCGCGATACGCCGATCATGACCTTCGTCAACAAGCTCGATCGCGAAGGCCGGGCACCGCTGGAGCTGCTGGACGAGGTCGAGCAGGTCTTGAAGATCCAGTGCGCGCCGATCACCTGGCCAATCGGCATGGGCTCGCGATTGAAAGGGGTCTATCACCTGGTCAGCAACGAGGTGCACCTGTACGAACCAGGGCGCAATCACACGCGGCAGGACTCGACCATACTCAAGGGCCTGGACGATCCGGAGTTGGCCAAGCGGGTGCCGGGGCAGACGCTGGATGAGCTGCGCGAAGAGTTGGAACTGGTGCAGGGCGCCAGCGATCCCTTCGATCTCGATCTGTATCGTGCCGGCAAGCAGACCCCGGTGTTCTTTGGCTCCGGAATCAACAACTTCGGCGTGCAGCCGCTGCTCGACTGGTTCGTCCAGTGCGCGCCAGGACCGCAGCCGCGCGCTACCAAAGAGCGCCAGGTGGACCCCAGCGAGGACGCCTTGAGCGGCTTCGTTTTCAAGATCCAGGCCAACATGGACCCGCAGCATCGCGACCGGGTCGCCTTCTTCCGGGTCTGCTCCGGCGTCTTCGAGCCGGGCAAGAAGCTGTTTCACGTGCGCAGCGGCAAGGAGATCCGCATCGCCAACGCGCTGACCTTCCTTGCCAGCGAGCGGGAGCGGGTGGAAAAGGCCTATCCCGGCGACATTCTGGGTCTGCACAACCACGGCACCATTGCCATCGGCGACAGCTTTAGCGAAGGCGAGTCGCTGAACTTCACCGGCATCCCCAACTTCGCTCCAGAGCTGTTCCGCCGTGCGCGCCTGCGCGATCCGCTCAAGCTCAAGCAGCTGCAGAAGGGCTTGATACAGCTCTGCGAGGAAGGTGCCACTCAGGTGTTCAAACCGATCCTCGGCAACGACTACATACTCGGCGCGGTGGGCACCCTGCAGTTCGATGTGGTCGCCTACCGCCTCAAGGACGAGTACGGCGTCGAATGCAGCTTCGAAACGGTTGGCGTGCAGGCCGCGCGCTGGGTGCGCAGCAGCGATCACAAGGCCCTGGAAGAGCTGGAAGACAAAGCCGCCGCACAGCTGGCCCGCGACGCCGCCGACGACCTGGTCTACCTCGCTCCCACCCGGATCAATCTGCAGCTGGCCGAGGAACGCCACCCGAAGGTGCAGTTCCTGGCAACCAAGGAGATTGCGGCGCCGGTGGCGATTTGATCAGGGCCCAGGGACCAGGAACGAGGGCCCAGGCGGGGCGTTGACTGGGCCCTGGGCCCTACGCCCTGGGCCCTGCCGCAGTTGAACTTTCCACAAACCGCCCACACTAAGTTCCCCGATACGCGCTAATATCCGGCGCTGCTGATGCTTACATTCGTTCAAGGAGTAAAGTCGCAATGGCACAAGTGATGGGTATGCCGCGGAGTGCGGCGCAAACCCTGGCTACCAACAAGGTCATACGCAACACCTACCTGCTGCTCAGCCTGACCCTGGCCTGGAGCGCCGTGACCGCCTACGCCTCGATCCAGGTCGGCGCGCCGGTGGTGCCGTGGTGGATGTTCATGATCTTCGCCGTCGGCATGCCGTGGTTGATCTATGCCAACCGCAACTCGGCGGCTGGATTGGTGCTGAGCTTTGTCTACACCGGCATTTTCGGCTTCATGCTGGGCCCGATCGTCGGAATCTACGCCAGCTTCGATCCGCGCATTCCGGTATATGCCTTCGCCACCACCGCGGTGACTTTCGGCGGCCTGAGCATGTATGCGCTGGCGACGCGCAAGGATTTCAGCTTCCTGGGTGGGTTCCTGCTGGTTGGCGGTTTGGTCGTATTGGCGGGTTTCTTTGGCAACCTGTTCCTGGGGCTGCCGATGCTCAGCTTGGCCGTTTCGGGCGGCGTGGTCCTGCTGGCCGCGGCCGGCATGCTGTACAGCACCAGTCAGCTGATCCATGACGGCGAAGCGAACTACATCGTCATCGCCTGCAGTCTGTTCGGCGACATCTGGATGATGTTCCTGCACCTGATGAATCTGATCAGCGCGTTTACCGGCGACGATTGAGTTCCACTGCAAGGCATGCAGAAAACCCCGCCGGGCAACCGGCGGGGTTTTTTGTTGGGGCCCAGGGCATAGGGCCTGGGGCCCAGAAAGCTGGAATCCGCAGGCCGCTGCCCCACTGGGCCCTAGGCCCTGGGCCCTGGGCCCTGCGCCCTACTCGACTTTCTCCTGCCGACCCACAACCAACCGCGCCAGCAGCGACTTCAACGCCAGCGGCTTGAGCGGCTTGTGCAGCAGCTGACAACCGGCCGCGCGTACCGCCTCCCGGGTTTGCTCGCCGTGGTCGGCAGTGATCACGATCACCGGCGCCTCACCCAGCGCCGAGCGCAGAGTTTGCAGCAGGTCCAATCCGGTGCGGGCGCCATCCAGGTGGTAGTCCAAAATCAGTGCATTGATCGGCGCGACCGCCCCGCTGCCGGCGCGCTGAACGATGGATAGCGCCGCCGCTTCGGTACGCGCAGCACTGGCCACAAACCCCCAGCCTTCGACCAGCGCCTGGGTTGCTTTGAGTACGGCGGGGTCGTTGTCCACCAACAGCAGGTGCCCACCCTGGCGGCTGCGTCGCGCTGGGGCGGGTGCCACGCCGGACTTGCCCGCAGCCACCCGCGGCAGTTCCACCACAAAGGCGGTGCCGCGGCCGAGTTCGGAGCGCAGGCTGAGGCGATGATCCAGCAGCCGCGCGGTGCGCTGGGCGATGGCCAGACCCAATCCCAGGCCCGGCCCGCCCTGACCGAGCCGATGAAACTCCTCAAAGACCGAGCCTTGATCGGCCTCGGCAATGCCTGGACCGGTATCCAGCACCTCGACCGCAATCTGCTCGCCATGGCGGCGGCAACCGATCAGGATGCGGCCTCGCTCGGTGTATCGAACGGCGTTGGAAAGGAAGTTCTGCAGCACCCGGCGCAGCAGCTGGGGGTCGGAGCGAACCCAGGCACGAGTGGCGACGCTGTGCAGCGCCAGACCGCGTTCGGCGGCCAGGACCTGGAACTCGGCTACCAGCGGCTGCAGCAGCTCGTCGAGGGCAAAGTCGCGCAGCTGCGGGCTCATTCCTCCCGCGTCGAGCCGGGAAATATCCAGCAACCCGGCCAACAAGGCCTCGCTGGAACCCAGGCTGCTTTCCACCTGCGCG
Organism: Gammaproteobacteria bacterium; assembly: GCA_030430155.1. GTDB lineage: Bacteria > Pseudomonadota > Gammaproteobacteria > Xanthomonadales > SZUA-5 > SZUA-5. Next base: position 34,203 of record JAUIFV010000005.1, on the reverse strand, counting down.
GCCAGCGCTGCAGTTTCCGGCTCCGCCAGCTTCTGCTTCAGCGCGTGGGTGAACAGATGGGCAGCATGGATGGGCTGCAGCAGATCGTGGCTGACTGCGGCCAGAAAGCGACTCTTGGCCTGATTGGCGCGCTCGGCCTCGGCCTTGGCCAGGGTCAGTTCGGCGGTGCGCGCCTGCACCCGCTCCTCCAGCGTCGCCTTGGCCGCAGTCAGCGCGACTTCGGCGGCGCGGAAGGCGGTTACGTCGGTAAAAGTGGCAACGAAACCGCCCCCTGGCATCGGATTGCCACGGATCTCCACGACCTGGCCGTTGGGAAAGCGGCGCTCGGCGACATAGGGTGTGCCAGCCAGCATATGCGCCAGGCGCCGCTGCACCTGAGCCTCGCGTGAGGGATTGCCGAGCAGGCCGCGATCAGCATTGTGGCGGACCAGCTCAGCGACCTCCACGCCGACCCGGAGCAGCGAAGCCGGGTAGTCAAACAGCTCCGCGTAGCGTCGATTCCACGCCACCAGGCGCAGGTCGCGATCAACTACGCTGATCCCCTGGCTCATATTCTCCAATGCCGCCTCGAGCAGGTTTTGATTGAATCGCAGCGCCCTGGAGGTTTCGCCGACGACCTCGGCCACGGCCTCCAGCGGCGCGCCGCGGCCGCGTCTGGCGGTCTGTACCAGCAGCCCCGCGCTGGCGCCGCCAACCACGCCGGCCAGTGCATGCTCGACTTCGCCTATCAGTGCCGCCGATGCGTCCGACGAGCCATCGTCCTGGCTGGCCGCAAACAAAGCGCTGACCTCGTCTGCGGGGAGCAACCGGGCGGCCAACCGGCGCAGATCCTCCACCGCCATGCCGCCCATTCGATGGCGACCAACTTGCGCCGGACGCAGAGCCAGCAGCGCCATGGTCGCGGCATTGGCCAACAGCGAGGCCAGCGTGCCTAACAGCAGCGGATCCCAGCCGCCTATGGGCGCAGCGGCAGAATCCGGCCAAAGTGCCGGCAGCAGCAAAAGCCAGGCCCACACCGTGGTACCAACCAGCACGCCCACCAGCACTGCTCGCGGCGGCACCCGCGGTCTGTACACTGCCGCCCACACCGCCGGTCCCAGCTGTGCCAGAGCGGAGAAGGACAGCGCGCCGATATCGGCCAGCGCGTCGCTTTCGGCCATTGCCCGACCGTATAGCCAGGCCAGTGCCATCACCCCGGCAATCGCCAGGCGCCGCTGAGCCAGCACTCGCGGGCGCAGATCATGGGTGCTGTGCACGTCCTCCCCGCGCAGCAGCAGCGGCGCCAGCCAGTGCTGGGCAATCATGATGCTCAAGGTCAGCACCGCCATCACCACCATGCCGGTAGCGGCGCTCAATCCGCCGATGAAGGCCAGCAGCGCCAATCCCGGGCGATCAGCGGCCAACGGCAAAGCCAGCACGTGCAGGTCGGACGGTACCTCGCTGCCCAGCTGCAGCTGTCCCGCCCAGGCCAGCGGCAGGGTCGGCAGAGCGATCAGCAGCAGATACAGCGGGAACATCCAGCGCGCGGTGCGCAGATGCTGCGGATCACGCAGCTCGACCACGCCGACATGAAACTGATGCGGCAAGGTGACCATGGCCAGCGCGCCAAGCAGCACCAGCGCCACGAATCCACCGCCCGGACTGGCCGGAGGCAGGACGGTGGCCGCATCCATCAGCGCCAAGGGGCTGCGATACAGACCGAAGACCACAAACAGCCCGATCGCCAGCATCGCGCCCAGCTTGAGCAGCGACTCAGCCGCCATCGCCAACATCAGACCGCGGTTGTGAGCGGTGGCGGCGGCTCGCCGGGTACCAAAGAGCATGGCGAAGGCGCTCATCAGCAGCGCCACCCACAACGCGGCGTCGCGCCAGGCCGACTCGTCGCCCTGTCCATAGCCGGCCAATACGGCGAAGCTCTGCGCCACCGCCTTGAGCTGCAGCGCCACATAGGGAACCATGCCGACCACGGCCACAAAGGTCAGCGTCGCCGCCAGTGCCGAACTCTTGCCGAACCGGGCCGCAACCAGATCGGCGATGGAAGCGCTGTTCTGCGCTCTCGCCAGCTGTGCCAGCCGCAGCAGAAAGGGCAGCCCGAGCGCAAACAGCACGATGGTGCCGATAAAGGTCGGCGGCAGCGCCGATCCCCAACGTGCCGCCTGCGACACGGTGCCGTAGAAAGTCCAGGCGGTGCAATAAACCGCCAGCGACAGCGCGTATATGGCCGGCCAGTAGCGCACCAGCCGCTGCCCATGGCGCTCGCCCCATAGCGCGACCGCAAACAGCGCCGCCGCCCACACCGCGCTTCCCAGCAGCAGCGGCAACAGACCGATCAAGTTCGGCTGCTCACAGCCTGAATTGCACGGATCAGATTTGAGGGCGGAATAGGCATCGGCGAAGGATAAGCCATTGCGCTTCGCTGCCGCGGCCGCGACGCCTTCATTGAGCTAAGCTGCGCCCATGAATGCGCCAAAACCGCCACCATCGGACTCACCTCAGCAGCAGTGCCAGGCCGCGGCGCGCGCTGCGGCAACGGCCGCTGATCTGAGCATGCGCTCGGCCGTCGACGGCTGGCTGGTCGCCCTCTTGATCGGCAGCATTCTGGCCGTGCTCTATCTGGCCGGACAGTCGCTGGCGCAGGCGCCGCTGCAGGCGGTCGTCGCGCTGGTGATGGCCTTCGTCGCCTGTTCGGTGGTCCTGATGCGCGGCGTCCCCTGCCGCTATGCCCTGAGCAAAGATGCACTGCTGATACGCAGCGGCATCGAGCATCGACGCATTCCTTATGCCGAGATCCAACGCGTTGAGTCGATATGGTCGCCGATGGGTGCAACAGCTTGGTCGGCCAAAAGGCTGCGTATCAAACACCACAAGGGCATTGAGCAGATTTCCCCAGTGGATCGCGAACAGTTCATGCGGACATTAAGCGAGCGTATTCGCCCGTCCTAGCCTGCTCGGTAGCAAAGTTGGAGGCGATGCGATAGCGGTTCAGGTCATCTATCTTCAGTTGGCGCGCATAAGTCGTTCTATGCAAGCCCGACGATAGGCGACATCAATCGCTACAGCCCCGACCGCTACTGCCGCGCAGACTCCCAGCCCTGCCTGGCGCCCATGCCGCGCTGCAGTGACTGATGTAGTTGCACGACATTCACCGGCTTGCTGACGAAGTCGTTCATGCCGGCGGCCTCAATGCGTTCCCGAACACCGCTCAATACGTGCGCGGTAACTGCGACGATGTACGGACCATTGCCGTCCTTCTCGGCGGCACGAATCCGCCGCGTGGTCTCCAGGCCATCCATGTCGGGCATTTCTAGATCCATCAGCACCACATCAAATGCGCTCTCACCGATCAGCCGCAAAGCCTCGGATCCTGATTCAGCACAAACCACCTGCGCGCCCAAAGCCTTCAACTGCAGCTGGATCAGGGTGCGATTGATTTCGTTGTCCTCTACGACTAGCACCGACAGGTCGACCAGATCCAACGTCGCCGATTGCGGACGGTTGACCACGGCACCAGCACTGCTCGGCGCGGGGTTCGCCGCATTGACCAACGCAGCATGCAGCGTGCGCGGCTTGAGCGCTCTGGATATGGGGATTTGCCGTTGCCCCTGCGCACCGACAGCCGCTTGCATGGAGCGCTGCATGCCGCTCAGAACGATGACCGGCATCGGCTGACCCTGCCGATCGCGCGGCCATTGAGGTAGCGCTGAGAGGCCTGCAAGAATGGGTTCACCGACGATCAACACATCGGCAGCTGTCGATTGCGCGCACAGTGCCTCGGCGAAGTCGCTCGGAGCGATCAACACGCATTCCACGCCGTACTCACCGAGCTGATAGCGTAGCGCGGATCGAACTGCGGCTGATTTGGCGATTACCAGGGCGCGCTGCGGCAGTTTGGCCTCCGGCTCGGTGGGCGCGGAGGAATGCACCGTCGGGAGCTGGATTTGGATCTTGAACACCGTGCCTTCACCGCGCACGCTCTTGCAGGTGATCTGCCCACCGAGCGCGGTAAGCAAATGCTTGCTGATCGACAACCCCAATCCGGTACCGCCGTAGCGTCGCGTAGTAGCCACTTCGGCCTGATGAAAGGGCTGAAACAATCGAGCCAGCACCGACTCGTCCATACCGATGCCGGTATCGCGAACGGTGCAGCGCACGACCAGCGAGTCGCCCCTGGCTTCGGTTTCCAGCGCCACCTCGATCTCGCCCTGTTCGGTGAATTTGACCGCATTGCTGAGCAGGTTGACCAGCACCTGGCGCAGCCTCGTGGGGTCTCCCAACACCTCGCTGGCTTGATTGCCATTGCTGGTCATCAGCAGACACAAGCCCTTGGCCTCGGCATCGCCTGCGACCACATCCAAGGCCGATTCCAAACATTCCTGAACGGAGAAAGGAATGCTCTCCAGCAGCATCTCACCGGCTTCGATGCGTGAAAAATCGAGCACGTCGTTGACCAGTGAGAGCAGCTGTTCGGCCCCTGAGCGTAGGGCCTTGAGATACTCCTGGTCTGCCGCGCCAAGAGAACGCTCGGCAAGCAGATTGGCATAGCCCACAACCGCGTTGAGCGGCGTGCGCAGTTCATGGCTGATGCTGGCCAAAAAAGCGCTCTTGGCTGTCGATGCCTGTTCGGCCTGGGTCAGCGCGCGTTCCATCTCGCGCTGCGATTCAATCTGATCGGTGACGTCGCGGGTCGCGCCTATGGCGATCACGTGACCATTGGTGGGATCACGGTCACTGCGCGCCCGGACCCGCAACCAACGTTGTGCTCCGCGCGCCGTCCGCACCCTGTAGTCGGCCTGACAATCGGTCTGGTTGCGCAGGCACCATTGCCACTTCTGGTCGATCTCTTTCAGATCTTCAGGGTGTATGAGTGCGCGCAATTCGCTATAGGTCTCGGGCTCGCAATCGTACAGCAAGCGCTCGCGCGCGCCGCCGTCCCGTTTCCCGGTTTCCATGTCCATTCGCCAAAGATTGAGTTCGGCCACCTCCACCGCCACGCTTTGCCAGCTGCGGCTTTCGGCCAGCTGCCGCTGCATCTCTTTCTGCGCACTGATATCAATCGCCACGCCGGCGAGCCTGAACCGCCCCCGGTTGTGGTCCATGACTCCCTTGCCGATGGAGAGCAGCCAGGAGACGCGCCCGTCGGCCTGTATCACCCTGAACTCATTGCGATACTGGTGAGAAGGGTCAGCCATCGCGGCAACAATGGCTGCTCGATGTGCGGCCCGATCATCCGGATGGATTTCTCCGGGCGGGGACGCACCACTACCCTTAACCGTCGGCGTGTAGCCGGTCAGCGCATCAGACTGAGCGGGAACGAACGTGGTTTCCCAGTCCCAGCAGCGCATCTTTGCCGCGTCCAGGGCGTTGCGCAGGCGCTCTTCAGCGCGCGCCGCGCGTTCACGATCACGAACATTGGCCGCAATGTCGATCATCACCCCGGAAATGATCGGGCTGCCATCGGCGGCGAACTCGGTTCTGCGACCCTTCAGCTGCACCCAGCCGTAGCGACCGTTGCGATCGGCAACGCGCACTTCCAGATCCAATGCTGCCTCGCTGCGACTACAGCGTAGCAGCGCGCGCGCCACCGACCAGCGGTGACCCCGGTGCAACTCGGGCAATGCCGCCCCGCGCAAGTGCTGGCCACCTGCCGTATAGCAAACCACTCCATCGCCGCGATTCCATTCCCATAGCACGACCTTGGTCGCCGCCTGCACGCGATCGAGTTGAACCAGGGTCTGGGCTAACTGATCCTGCGCTTCACGCGCTTCGGAGATATCCCGACTAACGCCGACCAGGTGCGTGGGATTGCCTTGGCCATCGCGTATTGCTTTGGCGTAAGTGCTGATCCAGCGCAGCTGGCCATCCCGATGTTGCACCCGAAACTCGACATGTATGGGCTTGGCCGACGGACCCAGGGCGGTCGCAACGACCTGGTCGGTCAATGCTCGGTCCTCGGCCAGCACCAGGCTCCTAAAGGCATCCAGGTTGCCGACGGGCTCGCCGAACAGGGCCTGATCCCGTGGCCCCGCGATACGCTCGCCAGTGGCCAGGTCCACCGTCCAGGGATTCAACGCGGCCGCTTCCAGCGCCGTTTCCAGTCGCTCGCTGGCCTGCTCTATGGCCTTTCGATCACTGCGGCTGCGGGTCACATCGATCGACAGCCCGACTATGCGCAGCAATTTCCCGTGCTCGTCATGGACCGGCTTGGCGCGGGTACGGAGCCAGCGTACAGCATGGTCCGGGCGCACGATTCGATATTCGTTGGTGAATTCGGTTTGGTCGCAAATGGCGTTGTCGAGCATGCGCCGCTGCTGTGCTGCATCCTGCGGGTGGATAAGGCCCTGCATGCTGAGGGGATTGGTCAATCTGACGCCGAGGATCTCCTCGCAGGGCCCCAGAACTTGCGCGTTCTCACTATTGGGATCCCATTGCCAGCAGAACATCTTCGCCGTTTGCAGCGACTCGACCAGCAGTTCGCTAGCCTGAGTCAGTTCCTGCTGCAGTTCGTACTGCTCAGTCAGATCCAGCGCGATGCCCTGCATGGTCGTCGCCGCCCCGGATGGATCGAGGCCAGGCAGACCGCACAGCAGCATGCGCTGCGCCCGCTTGCCAGGCTGCCGAAACCACACTTCACTATGGTAGCGCTCACCGCGTTCTATGGCGGTCTGGAAGCGCACCCTATCTGCCTCCCGATCGCCCGGATCTATAAGCCCCTCCAGATGTTCGGGACTATCGGCCAGCACCGTAGAGAAATCGCTGACCAAGCGTCGACCCCGATCACCGCGACGCCACTCCCAACTGAGCATGCCGCCAATGGTCAGGGCATCATCCAGCCGCTGTTGGGCCAGAGCCGCTGACTCCTTGGCCAGCTGTTCATCTCTGATATCCCAGCTGATACCAAGCAATCGCCCAGGATGACCGGGTTGGCGATCAAACACCCGGCCTACCGAGCGCATCCAGCGGTGATCTTCAGAATCGACTCGAACCGGCATGCTGACCCGAAACTCAGCCCCGGTCTCACGACTGCACGCGTATGCAGCGCCAACCTCCGCTCGGTAGTCCGGATGCACGAACGCCAGCATGTCATCGAAGCTGCGCGGGGTGGGCGCATTGCCAAACTGTCGACGGATGTTGTCCTGGCGTGCCCCGGTTGCCAGATCGTATTCGAACTCATACATCCGCGCGCCGCGCAGCGCCTGTATCAGTCGCTGCCCTACGGTTTTCCATTCGCTGGATGAGTCGAGTTCGGGCGCTGCCGGTGCGGCCTGCTGGGCCAATGACAAATGATGCCCCAAGCGCGCCGCACTCAGCGGCCAGGGTGCCCACTGCCAGTGCGCTGGCCACTTTCGGCCAGCTGCCAACGGCAATGCCGAATCCTCTGCCAGGACCACAACGGGCGCCGAGGTGACCTCGCGCAGCTCGTCGGCGGCGCTTTCCCCCGCTCCCAGCCAGTAGATGACGACAGTCCGATTGGTCCAGCGCTCATCCGGCCCGCCAGCCCGCGCCATGCACTCGGTCAGCAGCGACCGCAGCTGTGCTGCCAACTCCGCGGGAATGCCGATAAGTCTGGTTTCAGCCATGGTTCAAGGGGCGATGCAAAGCTGAACGATACATGCGCCATGCGTCGGCGCGACCGATCTCGGGCGAAGTTGCCAATCATCGTACAAATCGTTACCCGGGCACGTGGATCTTCGAATCGATCGGATTTACCTTCACCAAATCAATGCTTCGAATCCGTTCCAATATGGCGTGGATATGCGAGTGGCTATGGCTGAGACGAATATCGTAGTTGGATTGGTAGAGGATGAGCCGGTGCAGGCAGAACTCTACGAGGCCATGTTGTCTGCAAGCGGAATGCGCGTGGAACGTTTTTCCAACGCGTTGGAGTTCCAGCGTCGCAACGGCGCCAGCTGCATCGACGTGCTGCTGCTGGACTGGAATCTGCCCCAAGTCAGCGGCATAGAGCTGCTGCGCAAGCTGCGTAGCGAACCGTCGTACCTGCCGATCATCCTGCTGACTGCCAATGACGCCGAGCAGGACGTCGTATACGGTCTCAAATGCGGCGCCGATGACTACGTGGTCAAGCCGCCCCGTCCTCACGAACTCTCCGCGCGCGTGTCCAACGCCTATCGGCGCTCCCGCCCAGAGGCCGGCGCCGAACGCATCGAGGCGCCACCTTTTGTATTCGATGTCAGCAACCGGGAGCTGTGGTTGAACGATCAACTGCATCAGGTCACCGAAAAGGAATTCGACCTGCTGGTCTATTTGTTTCGCCGCCGCGAGCGCATCGTCAGCCGACAAATGCTGCTCAGAGACGTGTGGAAGGTCGGACCCGAGGTCAATACCCGCTCTGTAGATACTTACGTTTCCAGGCTGCGCAAGTCTCTGGGATTGGACGGCGAGTCGGGATGGAAGCTGGCCGGCGTTTACCAGCATGGCTATAGGCTGACCCCGATAGGCAACGGTGAAGAGCATCAATGACGGCGTTTGAGAGCGAACCTCGCCTTGATCGGCAAATCATCGCTCAGGTGGTTGCATTGGAGTCGGTACGGCCCGGATTGTTAAGCAACCTGATCGGCATCTTCGAACGCAGCTTCGACAACGTCCCGCGCTGCCTCGAAGCTCTACGCCAATGTGGTGACTACGAGCAGCCCCGCCTGGCCTTTCATTCCCTCAAGGGGGCTGCGGCCGGCATGGGGGCAACTCGATTGAGCATGATGGCTGGCAGGGCCGAGTCTATCGCCGAGGCTAAACAGGAGGCGGTTCACATCATCAATGCCGCCGAGTCCATCTGCACCGAATTCGATGCCGTCGTTGCGGCGCTGAGGAGCGAACTGGACCAGCGCCAGAATCGGGGCGAAACCGATTGATCTGTGCTGAAACGGTAGCCTAGTGTGGTGAACCGCACACGTTGAATTTATTTCCGATGGATTTTTCCTGAGGCAAGGCGAGAGGAGGAGGCATAGCAGGGCTATGGCGACGACGAACAACGCCGCATTCAGGGAGTTGGCTCACTAGCGCGGTGAGATCAAGGTGTGCGGTTCACCACACTAGCTAGGAAGGCGATCAAAGCGCGCGATTGTTCCTCGCAGTCCAGATCGCCTTCATCAACACAGATCCTGGACTTTGCCACTTGTCGGAGTCGGAATCCGCGGCGCGCGCCTCCCACTGGGCGGTTTGCAGACGCAACAGCTCGGACTGCTGAATCTCGGTGCAGCCCATGCTCCACTCCTGGAAAAAGCGCAATGGCAGGTCGAGCTGTTGTAGCACACACACCTCCCGATGGCGGCGGTCGGCCCTGATCTTGCTGAACAGCACATCGACCGTCTCGCGCGCGCCTTCCAAACACTGCACAAAACGCCCGGGGGAACGCAGCAGGACCCCGGTGATGCCATTGTGATCGTTGGCTTTGCGGGCGTGATTGAGCAGCGAATCCAGCCTCAAGCGATCAAAGGGGGTCGCTTCCTCGCTGCTGTAGACCAGTTGCCGTATGGTGGTCATGAATCCTCAATGCGGGGCGCCCTAGTCGATAGACAGGATCAGCGCGCGAACCAGCTGCAGAGTCTGCGGTGCCTCCCGTGCGTCCAGCGTGAACACCGGAATCAATCGACCCAAACAGCTGGCCGCTCGGCGCAGCCGGTTGATGGAAAAAGTCCCGATCAAATCGGTGTGTGTCACCCCGACTACCATCGCCGCGTTGGGCGCGTGCGCTGCACATTCCTGCAGCCAATGCTCGCACTGCGACTCCAGCATGGGGTCGCGTCCGTCGAGCAGGATGACCACGCCGATGGCCCCATTGAGCACGATGGGCCGCATGAACGCGAAATGCTCCTGACCGGGCAAACCGTAGACCAGCAGCTCGGCACCGTCCTCCAGATTCACCTTGGCATAGTCGAGCGCCACGGTGGTGGTGGTCTTGCCTTCCATAGGACCGTCGCTCAGCGGCATTTCGGTGCTGACCGGCTCACCATCGGTGATCGCACGCAGTGCGGTGGTCTTGCCGGCGGCCACCGGCCCGGCTAGAACCAGCTTTGCCGCACCTTCAGCGAACGCCATCGGGGTGCTCCGCGCGGCCGAGGCAGATTCGGGCTGCAGTCGGCGTAGCCATACTCATCCGCCAACCCCGCTCGGATGCTCGCCCAGGCCAAAATGTGCGGCCAGTCGGGTCCATAGCCCGCGCACGCCTGCGGTGCGACGCCGAGCTTGAGGAACAGGCGCAGCCGACCCGCTCGCCTTGAGCAATCCACCCGCGTCAAAAGCCCAGTAGTGCGCATTGACGATGGCGCTCGGCAACCCCAGCTTGCGAGCCGTAGATTCGACCGCCATCGGCTTGGAAGCCAGGGCGCCGGCAACTCGCAGCGAGTCCACTGAGTCCGTCACCCCGCCCAGGTCAGGTCAGGCCAGTGCTCCAGCGCAAATGGGGTTTCCGGGTAGCTGGCGATCGCATCGGGGTTGCGCAACGCGGCCTGCAGCAGGAATGCGTCCTGGCTGCTGGAAATCTCGGCCTGCCCGGCCGCCAGGGGCGACGGCAATCGCTTGAGCTGCCAGCGCTCGTCGTGCGAGTGCTTCAGGGCGAACATCATGTCGCTCCACGAGTTGGCGCGCACCCTGCCCTCGGACCGACTGAAATAGATGATTCGCGAATCCAGCGTAGCTTGGACGTCAGTGGCAGCCAGATCCGAGGTCAGCCGAGCCCAGGCGAAGTGCCGCGAGGAGCGACCCCACGTCGAAACCCCTGCAGGTTTGTCGGCAGTGCTGGCCGAGACTTGGATAGCCGGCGAGTGGCTGCTTTCCGGTGCCAGCAGATTGCGGATTGCGCTGGACAAACCGGCCACACTGACGTCGGCGGAAAGCTCCGCCGCGAGGCGCCCGGCGTATTCCCCGGGGTCGCCGACGGCGATGGTTGCGACCTGCCGCCGCTGGGCGATCTCGGCCACGTGACGGCCATGGCCATCGGCCAGGTCCACGACCACCAGCTGGCAGCCGGACCCGGTCCAGGGGCCGACCTCAGCTTGAATCCGGAAGGCCACCAACATCTGTGCGGCCAGACGCAGCCGGGTTTGCAGATCGGCACCAATTCCTGCGTGACTAATTTGGACGCGCATGGTTCAGCTCGCAGTCGCTGCCGCGCCTGTAGTAGCACGCGGCTGACGGTCTGTATCAGGAGAAATCGACGGTTTTCTCGAACGAGCGCAGATCGTGTCTGGCCATCGCCAGGTTCGCTTTGGCCCGATCCAGCACCACATAGAGAAACAACTTCTGGTTGGTCTCCAAGGGCCGGATGATGTGATATTGCTTGGTGAGATTGATCAGAATGTCCTCGATGGTGTCGTTGAGCTTGAGGGCATTGGCGACCTTGCGCTTGGACTTGACCACCTCGGTATTGCCCGCCGCAGCCACCTCCAGATCTACGCCGCTGCCATCGCCGGCCAGAAGCATGCCGCTGTCGGCATCCACCAGCGCCGAAGCCACGTAGCCATCGATGTTGCGCAGGGTTTCCAGAGAAATTCGAGCCATTTTGTACTCCTATCTTTGGTCTTAAAAAGGCACTCGATCTTTACCCATTTCAGGGCAGCAGAGGCGCGATAGCCGAAGCCACGTCCAGCGCCGAACGGAGGGCTATGGCGGGTGTCTTCAACCCGTCCACTCCCAAACTCAACACGTAGTCCTTTGCTTCGCCGGCAACCCGAATGGTGACCAGGCAGCCGTCACTGGTATTGACCAGATTGAACTCGGCGGTGTGGCCCATGGCCTCCCCGGCGAAGGTCTCGCTCAGCGCCAGGAGTGAGCTGCCCATGGCGGACATGCTGTGACCTTTGCGCAACTCACCTTTGGCAACATGGACTAGTGCTCGCCCGTCCAGCTCGCCCAGACAGTAGAATTCCGCCTGCTCCAGGCTCTTCAGCGCCTTGAGCATGGTTTGCCCCACCTGTTTTTCAACTACGGCGCTGAGCACGAAAACTCTCTCTTCATACGTTGCCCTATGCCAGCGTCGGTATCACCACCGACCTGGAAGATTTCCACTAGCTGCGCATCACCGACACCGCGTCGATGCGTACTCATTGCGCGTGCCCGTCCCGCGGCTCAGATTCCACAGGCGCCCCAATCAGACCCTCGCTTTCGATCACTTCGTGCAGCAAGGGGCGGATCTGAATCATCAGCAATCGTCGGTCCAGTCGGTAAGGCGCAGCACTCTTGGCACCAGGATCGGCCAGACAAACTTCGACTGCGTTGGGATTGAGCGCCTTCAACCGGGATTGCGCGGCATCTGTCTGCGCAATTGCCGCGTCGGTCACCAGGATGTCTATGTCGCGATCGGTTCTGTCGGTACTGACTTCAAAGCGGTACTTCGGGTTACTAACTCGAGCCAGGACCACTTCGATCAGTCGCTGGTCTCTCACTGTCAGCCCACCTAGTGCGAGCTTGTAGACCATGGTTCATGGTTCCGACTCGTTGCTGAGCGGAGTATGGGGCAACCCATGGCGAGGTAGACCGATCTTTGACAAGTTTTGACCACCGCCTGCGCCAGTGCGCCGAACGCTGGCAGCGATGGACTCGCGCGCATTGCCAATACCTTCACAGCGAACGCCGCCCGCTGCAAAAGGACGTGGCGCAGCGCTGTGCGGCCTGCTCCCTTGGGCCGCAACTGGCCACCCAATCCCTGCTGCGGCCGACGGCGCTCTCGCGACGATGTGGTATGAGAACTACGGGCTATCGGTCAGCTTGCGGGGCCGGTATGCGCGTATTCTGATCGTGGACCAGCTGCCAGCGGTCGTCGATAAGCTGAAAAACCAGGACCAGAAAGGCCTCGCGCGGATTGCCCTGGCCAGGCTCAGGCACATCGCGCAGCTCATAGCGCAGCAACACAGTGGCCATCTCCGCACTCTCGGTGCTGCGCACGACCTGCGGCTCCAGGCGCCATTGATCATCGCCGAACCACTCAACGTGAAAATCGCGGTAGGCCTGCTTTCCGCGTAGCAGCTGACCGTTGGGGAAAATCAGATCCACCTGATCCGATACGGTGTCCAGCAGCGTGTCCAGATCGCGATCGGCAATCGCCTGCAGGTGGCGCTGTAGCGTGTGCTGGAATTCGGCATCCTCGCCGCCAACCGCGAACCCTTGGAGGGATAGGAGTAGTAGGAGACCGCCAACCAATCGCATCTGAAACCTCCCGCCGGACATGGGGCGGCTTTAAGTCTAGCCTAAGGGTCGCTCGCACATCAGCATCACTGCATGCTCATCGGGATCGCGCAGCGCCGCCATCCATAACTCAACCTGAGCTGTCCGGTGCACCACATGAGGCTCGGCCTCCAGCTCGGCTCCGCGCCCCTTCAGCTCGCGACAGGCCTCGTCGATGTCGTCCACGCGGTAGTAGATCAGCGCCGAAGAGCGGAATGATTCCTGCTCCGGCTGTCCCAGATAGAGCCTCACGCCGCCGCAATCGAAAAACGCCATGGGCTGACCGGGCACCTGAAACAGCAGCCGCATACCGAGCACGTCGCGATAGTAGGCTACGGAGCGGTCAATGTCGCTGACGGAAAGGTGGATCTGGCCGATCTGACTTAACCCAAAGGATGTACCGCTCATGCCTCGCCTCGTGCTGCGTGCTATGTTAGTTAACAGTATAATTAATTAACATAGTTAATCAATGCCCAAGCTGCCGCCACCATTGCCGGCTGCGTTGACCAGCAATGCCGCCACGGAGGTCGCCAATCGCCTCCATTCGCACGCCATCGCCCTGCTCCGCCGAGCCCGCGGCGGGGACCGCGAACTGGGGCTTACGCCGGAACGCCTGTCGCTACTTTCGATCCTGGCCTACGCCGGCCCGAAGACTGTGGGCGAGTTGGCCGCGGCTGAGATGGTCTCAGCACCGGCCATCTCGCGGATACTGGGTGCTTTGGAGAGCGAGGGGCTGGTGCGCCGAGTGCGCAGCGCGCTGGATCGACGCCAAGTCCACGCCCATGCCACCGAGGCCGGCAAGGCGTTGATGGAGCAAGGCCGCGCCGCTCGCGTCTCCCGCATCGCACACGAACTGACCCAGCTGCAGCCGGATGATCTGGCCATCCTGGCCGCAGCAATGAGCGTGTTTGATCGGTTGGGCGGAACGGATGGTTCGGCGCGCCGAGCCCGATGACGGTCTCGTGCCCAGCGCGCCCAGGCAGGCTCTACAGGCTTTGCTCTACGTCCGGCAGTGCCCTGCCGCTGCGCTCGCTCAGGCGCAAAGCACGCTTCTGGTGGCGCTGTGCATCGTCGTTATTGCCTAGAGCCAGGTGCACTCGCGCCAGCGCCTGTTCAAACAAGGCTTCGCGACGATCCAGCTTCACCGCGGTCTGGAAATGCCCCAGCGCGGCCGTGTAATCGCCACTGCGTTCGGCGAATACGCCGATAAGAAAATGATGCAAGGGGTCCTTCGCCCTGCTCTGCTCCAGCTGCTGCTCAAGCTCTTCCGCCTTCGCCAGGCGTCCCTGCAAGCGGTAGAGATTGATCAAGTTGGCCATCACCGAAAGGTTGTCGCTGTCCTCGGCAAGCGCCTGCGCATAGACCACTTCGGCAGCCGCCAGATCGCCCGCGCGCATCAGCAATACGCCCTGGTTGTTCAGCGTGGACACCATCGTCGCGTCCAGCTTGAGCGCCTCGTCGAAGTGCTCTTGCGCCGCCGCGCGCTCACCCTGCGCCATCAGCTCAGCGGCGCGATTGTTGTAGTAGTGGGCCATTGCGCGGTCATCGGAAACCGTGTGCTGATCGCGTCGCAGCAGCGGCGCATTGGGGTCGAAGTTGACCTCGAAGCGATGCCGTCCAAAACGCACATAGGCGCTGACGTGTCCGGCGACAAACAAGGTTCGATCCTCCAACGCCCAGGTCAACGCCTGCTCACTCTCCATCATTCTGGTGTGAAAGCCGGCGCGGCGGGACAGCTCCATGAATGCCAGCGTGAAAGACAGGCAGTTGGCTTTGCCTTCAAGAATGGCCTCGGTGACAGTACGGGTGCGGCTGTTGTCATAAACCAGCCCCAGCCCCTCGGCATCGAGCATGAATTCCACCAAACGCCGCAACCGCGCCTGCGGGCTGCGCTTGGCCTTGATCACCTCGACCTCCAAACGAGCCAGTACCGCCTCGGGCACCGCCAGCACCTGCGCGGCGGACGGCATCGGCGGAACTGTAGCCAGCTGCGTAGCCGCGGGCGTCTGCACGGGCGCGGCAGCAAGCACGCTGCTGATCAGCAGCGAACCAAGCATCACCCATTGTCGCAGTTGGAAATCGATAGGCATGTGCAACCTGAACAGGCGAAGCTGTGCCCTCAGCCCTCAGCCCTCAGCCCTCAGCATAAGCCTGCACTACCAGACAGCGCCAGCAAACTCCGTTCTTGCGCACTTGAGATGCCTAATCACCCAGACCCAGCGCGGGAGTGCTGCGCGGCTGGGAGACATGCGCATCCATCCAGCTGCGCAACGCCGCCGCGGGCAGGGGCGGTGTGTAGTAGTAGCCCTGCACATAATCGACCCCGTGCTCGAACACGAATTCCAGGTCGGCCTCGTTTTCAACACCCTCAGCGACCAACAGCAGCCCGAGATTGCGACCCATGCCGATCACCGCTCGGCAAATTGTGGCGCTTTCCGAGTCGTCGGCCACGCCAAGTATGAAAGAGCGGTCGATCTTCAGCTTTTCCACCGGAAAGCGCTTCAAATAGGCCAGCGACGAATAGCCGATACCAAAGTCGTCGATCACCAGACTGACGCCCAGATCGCGCAGTTCCTGCATGGTCCTCAGGCCGTGCTCCAAATCATGCAGCAGCGCAGTTTCGGTGAGCTCCAATTCCAGCCTTTCGGCTTCGACGGCGTGCTTGCGCAGACAGCTGGCCAGCCAGTCCACCAGGCCTGGATCGGAGAACTGCGCCAGGGACAGATTGATAGCCAAGCGCAGCATCGGATCACTCGCGCTCAGCAGCGCCAGTTCGCCCAACGCCCGATCAATCACCCACTGCCCGATCGGCACGATCAAGCCGCTGCGCTCGGCCAGGGGCACAAACTCTTCGGGCCCGACCAGGCCGCGCTCGGGGTGCTGCCAGCGCAGCAGCGCCTCCACTGCCAACACTCTGCCGGAGCGGGTCGAGACTATCGGCTGATAGTGCAGCAACAGCTGATCGGCCAGCGCCGCCTGCTTCAAGTCCTGCAGCAGTGCCGAGCGCGCCAATAGCTCGGTACGCAGGCTTTCGGTAAAGAATCGATAGGTATTGCGGCCCTGCGCTTTGGCGTCATACATCGCCAGATCGGCCTTGCGCAGCAGTTGGTCTGCATCCTTGCCATCGTTAGGACACAAGGTAACGCCGATGCTGACCCCGACCTGGAGCATGTGCCCATCCAGATTGAACGGCGGCTCCAGCGCAGCGATGATGCGGTTGGCCATCTCCGCCGCCTCGCTGGCCTCGAGCTGGCTGGGCAGCAGGATCGCAAACTCGTCACCACCCAGACGCGCGACGCTACCGTCGCCGCCGACACATGCGAGCAGGCGTTCGGCAACCGCGCGCAGCAGGGTGTCGCCTACCGCGTGGCCCAACGAGTCATTGGCCAGCTTGAAGTGATCAAGGTCCAGAAACAGCAGGGCCAGCATGCGCTTGCTGCGCGTGCTTTGCTGAATCGCCTGCTGCAGCCGGTCCTGAAACAGCACTCGGTTGGGGAGCCCGGTCAGGGTGTCGTGAGTGGCCAGCCGGCGCACCTCCTCCTCGGCTCGCCGGCGCTCGGTGACGTCACGGACCTGGATGTTGTAGACGCCGCCAGTTTCCCCTCGCCAGTAGCTCACTGACACTTCGGCAGGGAAGTTGGCGCCATCACCGCGACGCGCGGTCATCTCGCGCACTCTGCCTGCCGACCGGGTCTTGCGCGCCTCGCTGGCGCCTGCCGCAGTTGAGCGATCATCGCTACGCGGATCACCGGACATCAGATCGGTCAGCGGTCGCCCACGCAGCTCGTCAGCAGTCAAACCGAAAGTGCGCACCGCAGCCGGATTGACCGAAATGATGCTGCCCTGGTCGTCGACCTGAATCAGCGCATCGTGCAGCAGCGCAGTCACCGAGCGGAACTGATCTGCCGAGGCGCGCAGCTGCTCGTGACTCTTGGCCAGCCGCTCGGCGTAAAGATTGAAGGTGCTGGCCAGCAAGCCCAACTCATCCCGACTGGGAACGTCGACGTGGCCGGGGGTCGGCGAATCATCGCTCTGACGCAGCTGCGCGGCCATATTGCGAATTGGATTGACCAAAGTCTGCCGCGCCACCAGGGCAGCGAAGCCGACCACCATCACCATCGACAGCCCCAGCGGCCAGGCCACCGGAGTGATCACCGAAAGCACCGCCTCGTGCACCAATCGACTGGGCTGGACCAGCACCAGCTGCCAATGCACGCCTGGAAAGCTCAGTGTGGTAGCCACCACCGGCTCACCAAGGAATGGGTCATCGACCAACACCTCCTGTCGCACCGGCGGCAGTTTGACCCGGCTGTCGGCCAGCTGCGAAACGATGCGCCGCGCTTCGTCCATCTCGATCTGCACGGCGCTGTCGACGATCTGCTCCGCCACCCCTGCCATGGTCGCCGGGCCAGCGGCGATCGGTTCGGAAAGAAAGTCCGCCATCGCTGCGAAACGCGGAATCTCGGCCGCCAAGCTGTTCACACTGAGCGATTCGCTGAGCCGCTGCAGCTGCGCCTGATCGTCGAACGCCGGCGGCAAGGTGATGAACACGCCGTTGCGATCGACGACCATGGCATAGCCGCCCAGGGCAGCGCCGCGCTCGGCGACAAACTGCTGCAGGCCGGTCAGGCGCAGATCCACCGTGCTCACACCGCTGAAACGGTCGCCATCGTGCATGGCCACGGTACAGGTCACCATCGGTTCGTCGGTGTAGGGGTCGCGGTAGGAGCGCGACCAGTAGCAGCGACCCGGGGACTGGAATCGCGCCGGCACGTACCATTCCTCGCCGTGATAGCCGGGCCCGTCCGGATCGTTGTACTCGTCGAAGTATTCCAGCGCACCGCCTTCGTTGCGCCCCCAGAAGAAGCTGCGCCGTTCCGATTCGGAATCAAAAGCATAGGGTTCCGGCCACAGCCCGCCTCCAGCGATCAGATCGGCGCGCTGCTCCAGATCCAACACCTGCGGGATTACTTCTCGCCACACCGGCACCTGCTTGGGCAGCTTCTCACCCAGGTTGGCCAGGCTGGCAGCCACGCCCTCGGCCAAGGTCAACTGCTGACGCACCTCTTCGCCCAGCCGCTGGGTGGCGCTGGTCGCCTGGGCCTGCTCGCGCGCCATCAGCAGCTCATAGCCGCGCCAGTAGAAAATCAACAGCATCAGACCGATCAGCGCCAGCAGACCGACAAACACGCCGGCCATCACCTTGGTTTGCAGACTGCGCCCGAATGGGACTGCTGTGCGTGGGCCTGGGCTCATCGATCTCCGGAGAAAGTAGTTCAGTTCCTGAACATCGCACGCATTGCTGTCGGCTGGCAACGGAGATCGGCGGAACTGCTCACGCTCAGATCAGCACAGTCCGGTTGACTCGCCTATCGGTGCCGAGTGCAAGCATCGGCCGAACTCGAAACAGCGCCCGCCAAGTTGGCCACTGGCCCTTGGCGTAACCTCAAGCGCCTGCGAACAGTTGCTCTGCTCGCTTGAACAGTACCCATGAAGTGGCGATGTACTTGTCGCCTCCAATCGGCCGGTTGCCGCGATGAGTATGAGTAAAGGCTGCGGGCGCGATCAGCATCGCGCCAGTTTGCGGCTTGATTGCGCGCTGTTGCTCGTAGAATTCCGTTTCCCCAGCGCCAAATCCCTCATTGAGATAGACCGACCAAAGCAATACGCGATGGAGCGCCTCGCAGCGGCTATCCCCTGCCTGCGGATAGCTTTCACAGTGCCAAGCCGGATAGCCACCTTGATCTGCCACATATTTCTGTAGGTTGATGGTTCCAGGACGAAACATTCCGGCCAGCAACTGTTGCAGCGCTGCGTCCGGCAAATCCTGTACATGAGCGGGTTCAAGCAAGTGCTCGTCGCCGCTGGACGGGTCTTTGCGGCGCAGAGTCAGCGGTCCAAGCATGGTTTGCGGATATCGGCGCACGTAGCGTATCAGCGCCGTCATCATCGCCGTATTGAGGAAGTTTACCGCGTCTCCCCATTCCGCATGGTCATCGATGCAGATGTCCCGACTGTCCTTCAGACGCGCATCCACCCCCGATCCGCTGCGCCCGGGGATAGCCTTCCCGCTACTTTCAAAGCGCTCAATCAGCGCAATGCAATCGCGGGCATCGATGCTCTTCGGGTAAATCTCAATGTAGTCGCCACTCATACCGACTCCCGTCACATCCAGCAAGAAAACGGGCGCCCGAAGGCGCCCGTGCTGTGGGGCGTAAGGAACCAGGCCTATTGCCGGAACATCGTGATTGGAAGATGCAAGTCCGGCTCGGTGCCCACGTCAGGAGTGAGGGTGATCTCTCCCAGCGTCCATTCTCCAGCGTTGAGCAGGCTGGAAGTGACGTTGATGGTGACCGATTGCGTTGCTCCTTGTGCAAGGGTGAACATGCTGGGCGTGAACTGAATCGCACCAGCCGGATAGCCCGTTGCGCTCAGCGTGTAGGTCACCGAACCACTGCGGATGCGGCGGAACACCCGGGTAAAGGTCTCCACCCCGGAGACGTTGTTCTTGGCAATGCTGGCCAGATTGAGCGACGAGATGTCGCCGCCAGTCGCGGGGTTGGCCGCCACGTAATTTGCTGCCAACTCGTCCATGACCAGACCCACGTTGGCCGCCGCGTCCAGGTCGACCATGCCCGAACCGTAGTCCCAAGGACGAATCGGAGATCCGTCCTGGTTCACCGCCCCGGTATTGCGGGCCGACAGGTTCATCGCCGACTTGATCTCCGATGGGGTCAACGTCGGGTAGAGGGCCGTCATCAGCGCTGCCGCTCCGGCGTTGTGCGGGCTGGACATGGAGGTGCCACTGTTCAGATACACACCATCGTTGCCAACCACCGAGGATGCACCAACGGCGAGGATGTCCACCCCCGGCGCGGTGATGTCGGGTTTGACGATGCCTTGCGATTGGATCAATCGTGGGCCGCGCAAACTGAATCCTGCCAACACATCACCGGTGCCCGGGAACTGCTGCGAATCGACGTCGATGGAGACCGTCGCCGAAGGCTCATCCCAACCGGCTTCGACGGTATCCCAATCAGTCCGCCGCATCGACCAGGAGGTCATGTTGGCACCCAGGTTGAGGAATGCGACATCGACAAAAATCACCCCGATCGCACCCGCGGCCAAGGCATTGCCGCGGCGCGTACCGCTGGCGCAATTGCTTGCCGTGCCGTCGAGGTGAAGGACCGCCACAGCGCCTGTGGGTACACCCGCCGGCGTGTCCTCAAAGCCGTCCGCATAGATCGTTCCTGGCGCAGGGGTGATGCGCTCAAATGTGCCGGCAGGGAAGGCCGTACAACCGTCGTTGCTGCCGTCATTGAAAGTGGGGCTTTTGATCAACGGCGCGTCGACGATGTCGGTAGTCGCGATCGGAAGTCCGCCAGGCTTGACCGGTAAGTCCTGCGTGTTCGCAGGCGGTGGCGTATCCCCGCCCAGGTCGAAGACCATCGCGATTACCCCATCGTGGGTCGACGCCGCTACCGTATGCACCCAAGGTTCAAGATGATTGACGTTGCCCTGCGGGTCGGGAACGCCCGTGCTGGTGTTGCCCGCTGATGCCGAGATGTACACGCCAGCAGCATGGGCATTGCGGAATGCGACGGAGGTCACTTCGTTCCACGGCGAAGCACCACCGCTGATCGAGTAGTTGATGACATCCACGCCATCAATGACGGCCTGATCAACAGCGGCGGAGGTTGCGGACGTGGGACAGCTCGACGGGCATGCCAGGTAAGAGATCACGTTGGCGTGTGGTGCCACGCCAGAGATACGGAAGCTTCCGTTGGCAAAGACACTGTCCCAAACGTTGCCGGCAACGGTACTGGAGGTATGCGAACCGTGGCCATTGGTGTCGGTACCGGTGGAGCCCGGCGCAGCCGTGTTGTAGATACCGATCAACTTGTCATTGCAACGCCCGGCATCGACCTGACCAGCCTGGCATTGGCCCAGAAACACCCCGCTCCCATTGGGATTGACGTGAGCATGGCCGGTAACGGGGCCGACCGCAGCGTATGCCGGGCTCGCCCAATTGATGCCCGAATCGATGATTCCAACCACGATGCCTTCGCCGCGGCTATTGGTGCCATTGGCGGTCATGCCTTCCCAGATCGTCGGCGCCCCGATGAATGCGGGGCCCCGGTAGGTGTCCAATTCCTCGTAGCTCTCGCGATCGACGGCTGCCACTTCCGGCAACCGGGCCAACACTTCGGCCTCGGCTTCGCTGATCCGTAGCACCACTGCGTTGAGAGCGTGCTGCATGCTGCGCACGCGTTCCACTTCACGACCCAATTCGCGTTCCATGCGATCCTGGAACTGCGCTTGTTTGGTCTGCAGGTGGGCGAGATAGTTCAGCGAGGCCGGTGATCGAAGGTCGAGTTTTGCAGGCCTGTCGACACGACGCGCCGGTCTGGGCAGGCCATCGATCTGGCCACCATAGGTCGCCAAGGGCGCTTGCCGCAACTGCACGATGTACACGTCCAGCGCTGCCGATTCGACTCTCGCGCCAGTTGATGCGTCAGCATCAGCAGTCGGGCCAGTCGCGTTCGCGAAGCCGGATCCCAGCGAGATTGCCAGGGCTGCGGCGAGCGGGGTCAAGCGAAGCGAAGCAATTGAAACTTGTGTTGGATTCGATGACATGAGTGGTCTCGGTGCGGAATGGATGCGGGTTGCGCCGACATACTCTCAGCCAGTCGCCCGCGGAGCAAGTAACTCTGTATATGGTTGCCGTGCGCACCCGCCGTCGCCGCAACCCGGCTGATCGCAACGGCGAAGAACCGACTGCAATCGGTGCTTGCACACCCGTGCCCGCGCTGTCGCAATCACGGGTAAGTAGTTCGAACTCGCGGCCGAAGCAGGCGGTATGCTGGAGACTTGGACTATCCGGACTCACATCGTGAATCGACTTCTTCGCACCCTGCCCTTAATCCTTATCCTTGTGGCAGCGGTCAGCACGCCCGCAGCTGCCGCTGAGCCAACCGCAATGCACACCGCAACTCAGCTTGTCGATGCCTTCAACGAGCGCGATCCTGACGCGATGGCGGCGCTGGTGAGCCCCGACTTCGAGCTCTACTACGTCAGTCAGGGCAAAGCCGAACTCTCGGCCCAAGGTGCGGACGACCTGCGCGCGCAAATGGTTGACTACTTCGCCAGCCAACCCAGCGTGCGCTCGGTGCTCGAAGCGAGCATCGACGGCCCACGCTTTGTCAGCTTCCGCGAACGGGCGATCACGATTGTCGATGGCGTGGAGCGCAGCGCCTCGTCGATCGCGGTCTACGAGGTGGTCGACGGTTTGATACTGAGGGTCTGGTACTACCCGGCGGAGGCTGCGCGGCAGCAAGCTGCCAACTAGCCCGCATTATTCATGGATCTTCTACTGCTGCTCAGCCGGTGTTCTGCAGCCCGCGCGCGATCCCGTTGACCGTCGACACCAATGCCGCAAACAGCTGCTCGTCCTGCCTGTCGGTCGCTCGCCAGCGCGCCAGCAGATCGACCTGGAGCACACTCAGCGGATCCACATAAGGGTTGCGCAGACGGATGATGCGAGCCAGACGCGGGTCATAGTCGAGCATGTCGGCACCGCCGCGCAGGGCGCTCAGAGTGCGCTTGGTGCGTTCGAACTCGTTGCGGATGATCGGGAAGATCTGTTCGTGCAGCGGACCGGCCAGCTCCGAGTAGTGCGCGGCGATGTCGATGTCGGCCTTGGCCATGACCATCTCCACATCAGCCACCATCACCTGCAGAAACAGCCAGTCCTGGGCCAGCGCGCGCACCCGTTCCAGGCCATAGCGATCAATGGCCGCCTGCAGGCCCTCACCGACCCCGTACCAGTTGGTCAGACCATGCCGCGACTGCGACCAGGCGAAGACCCAGGGGATTGCGCGCATGTCGTCGATGGCGAAGACGCCGGCTTTGCGCGAGCTCGGCCGGGACCCAATCTTCATCCGCTCGATGACGTCGATGGGCGTGGCCGCTCGGAAGTAGTCGGTGAAGCCCTCGGTATCGTGAATCAGCTTGCGCCAGGCCGCCTCGCTGGTCTTGGCGATCAGTTCGGCGATGGCCTGGTGATCGGGATCGGTGGGCGGCGGCGGCGGCGCCAGATCGGCCTGCGCCAGCGCGCCCAGCGCCTGCTCCATGTTGCGCAGAGCGATGGCGCGGACGCTGTATTTGCGGTGGATCACCTCGCCCTGCTCGGTAACCCGGAAGCGGCGTCCGGCGCTGCCCGGGGGCGAAGCCAGAATCGCCCGCTCGGTCTTGCCGCCGCCGCGACTGACGGTGCCGCCGCGGCCGTGGAAGAAGCCGATCTCCACGCCGAAGCGCTCGGCCACATCGCTAAGCGCACGCTGGGCGCGGAACAAGGCCCAGCGCGAGGCGACCAGACCGCCGTCCTTGCTGGAATCGGAATAACCCAGCATCACCAGCTGCTGATTGCCACGGCTGTGCAGGTGGTTCTGGTAGTGCTCGTTGGTGAACAGCTGCTCGAGGATCTTCGGTCCCAGGTCCAGATCAGCCACCGTTTCCAGCAGCGGCACCACATCCAGCGGCACCCGGCGCTCGGCATCGTGCAGACCGGAAAGGTGCGCCAGCGCCAGTACCGAAAGCACATCGTCAGCTGATTCGCACATGCTGACGATGTAGGGTCCCAGCGCGTGCCGTCCGTAGCGTGCCAAACCGTCACCGATGGCCCGCATCACGCCGCGGGTGGATTGCCAGGCCCCTTCGGCGCTGGGTTCCGGTAGCGCTGCAGAGTCAGCCAGCACCCTATCCAGCAGCGCTCGCCGCTGGCCGTCGTCGTCCAGTGCGGTGGCGCAGGCTTCGCTCAACGCCGCCCGATGCACCGCAGCGTGCTGACGCACGTCCAACGTGGCCAGGTGAAAGCCGAAGGTCTCGGCGCGCCAGATCAGCCGCTGCAGCGGGAACAGTCCGGCCTGCCGCCCGCCGTGTCTGTACAGGCTGATGCGGATCTGATTGAGATCGTCGTGGAACTCCTGCGGGTTGGCGTAGCCGTCGTCATGATCGGCCAGCGTGGCCTGCAGACGCGCGTCCACTAAGGTCAACAGGACCCGGTAGGCCATATCGGCGTGGCGCTCGGGAATCTGTGCCGAAGCTGCGCTGAAGCGCTGGCGGTAGTCCGCCACCTTTTCCAGCACCTGCGGTGAGATGCCGATCCGGGTGGTGGACTGGGTCAGCAGTCGCGCCAGCGCTTGCACGTCGACCCGGTAGCGGCGCAGCACCAGCTCGCGCTGGGCCGACAGCGAGGAGCGCACGCTGCGCGCATCGACGTTGGGATTGCCGTCCATATCGCCGCCGACCCAGGTGCCAAAGCGCACCAACACCGGCAGCTGCTCCCAGCTGTGATCGGGATAGGCCTTGCTCAAGGCCAGCTGGAGATTCTCGTAGCAGGCTGGAATGGCGCGGTAGATCACGTCGGCCAGGTAGTAGAGGACATGCTCGCGCTCTTCCTCCACGGTCGGCCGTACCGGCGAGTACTCCGCGGTTTGCCAGGTGCTGGCGATCAGCATCAGCACCTGGGCGATCTCGGCTGCATCCTCCTGCGGTGTGCGCCCGGGATCGAGCCGATCAACCAGCAGTCGAACGATGCCCTGCTCCTTCTCCAGGATGCTGCGCCGGGTGGCCTCGGTGGGATGCGCGGTGAACACCGGCTCCAGACACAGCCGCTGCAGGGTGCGCTCGACCTGATCGGCGCTGATCCCCGACTGCGCCAGGCGACCCAGCACCTGTTCGGCACTGCCAGGCTGCGGCGAGGCGCCGGCCCGCTGGTAGTCGCGGCGGCGGCGTATCCGATGCACGTGCTCGGCAATATTGACCACCTGGAAGTAGGCCGAGAAGGCGCGCACCAGATCACCGGCGCGACGCAGATCCAGGCCGTTGAGCAGCTCTTCCAGCGGCAGCAGGTTGCCGTGCCCACTCTCTCGCCTGGCGATCGCGCGGGTGCGCACCTGCTCGGTGAAGGCCAGGAATTCCCTGCCGAGTTGGTCGGAGAGCACGTCGCCGACCAGCCTGCCCAGCAGGCTGACGTCTTCCTTCAACGGCAAATCCTGCTCGGCGAACTCCACGTCCCTGGCCATGCGCACCCTCCTGGCTAGCAATCATTGAACCGCTCATCCTACCGGCTTTGCTGCATCGCAGCGAGGGGCCTAAGGACTCCCCTTAGAATCGCTCTCGTTTGCATTCCGACGTTGCTGGTCGCGGCTCGGTATGATGTGTGCTGATCCCTCCACTTCGAGGTCGAAATGAAAGGCGATAGCGGCGTAATCAAGCACTTGAATGGCATTCTTACCAACGAACTGACCGCCATCAATCAGTATTTCCTGCATGCGCGGATGTTCAAAAACTGGGGTTACACCAGTCTGGCCGATCACGAGTACCACGAGTCCATCGACGAGATGAAACACGCCGATCAGCTGATCGAGCGCATCCTTTTCCTTGAAGGCCTGCCCAACCTGCAAAAGCTCGGCAAGCTGATGATCGGCGAAAACCCGGTGGAGGCGCTGCGCAGCGATCTGAAGATGGAACTGAAGGCCATCCCCGACCTGCGCGATGCCATCGTGCACTGCGAGAAGGTTGGCGACTACGTCAGCCGCGAACTGCTGCGCAGCATTCTCGACTCCGAAGAGGAGCACGTGGATTGGCTGGAAACCCAGCTGGAACTGGTCGACAAGCTCGGCGAGACGCTGTATCTGCAGAGCAAACTGTAGGGTGTAGCGAGGGCCCAGGGAGTTAGGGCCCAGGGCCCAGGAAAGCTTGGGTACCCTCGCCTTGCCCACCGATGAGCTGCGGGCGCTGTGGACGCCGCTGGATGCAAGGCACTGATTCGAGTCTGCGACGCTCCCCTCTGGGCCCTGGGCCCCTTCCCTGGGCCCTGGGCCCTTGCTCCTAGCGCCCCTGGGCCCTGGGCCCTCTCTCTGCTCTTCCCCTGAGCCCTTGCTCTCAGCACTCCTGGGCCCTGGGCCCTTTCTCCGCCTTCCCCCTGGGCCCTAGCTCTTAGACAACAAGCCCTCCAACTCATCCGCAGCGCGCTGGAACTCCACCGATGCGGCCCGGGCCAGACCCAGCGGATCGGGTAGTGCCTGCTGGCGCGCACCGTGTTCGATCTGTTTGGCCAGTTCCGACAGCGCCATCGCTCCAAGATTGGCGCTGGTCGATTTGAGCGAATGTGCAGGCGCGACCATGCCGTTGACGTCGCCGTTCTCCGCCGCATCGCTTAAGGCCTTGAGATTCTTCGGCGTGTCTTCCAGGTAAACCCGCACCAGCGATGTGAATTCGCTACCCATCACCTCCAGCAGCTCGGAAACAATCTGCTCGTCGATTGCTGCGCCGCGCTCTTTGAGCTTGACCGGTTCGGTGGTGATTTTTGGCGGCTCGGGGGCGGGCTTGCCCGCTTTCGGCTCTGGGGTCGGCTTGGCCTTGCTCTTGGCATCACCGGGCAGCCATTTGCGCAGCGTTTGCTCGAGCAGGCCGCGGTTGAGCGGTTTGGACAAATAGTCGTCCATGCCCGCTGCCAGGCACTTTTCCCTGTCGCCTGCCATGGCGTTGGCGGTCATTGCCACGATGGGCAGCCGCGGCAGCTTGCGATCCTCTTCCAGCATCCGCCGGGTCCGGGTCGCGGTGTAGCCGTCCATCACCGGCATCTGGCAGTCCATCAGCACCGCGTCGTACTGGTTCTTGCTGGCCATCTCCACCGCCAGCTTGCCATTCTCGGCATGATCGAAGCTCAAGCCGATCAGTCCGAGCAGCTTTTGCGCCACCTGGCGATTGACTGGATTGTCTTCCACCAGCAAAACATGCCCGGTCAGCGGACCGGCCACCTGCCCTTGCGCCGGCTTGCTGCTGCGTTCATCAACGCCCAGGCGCTGCGCCTGCTCGATCAGGCTGACTCGCTGCTCACCGGGCTGATCAATCTCAAGCAGATGATTGACCTGCGCCTGCAGCTCGCCCTCGCTGGCATTGTTCTCCACGGCAGCCGCCCGATCATTCTCGGCAAGCTCGGCGGCAATCGGCTCTTCGCCGCTGATGTAGAGCAGCTTGAGGCGCTCCAGCACCGGTTCACGGGTGACGTTGCGAACCAGCGCCGGCGCGGTATTGCGCATCGTGTTGAAGTCGACGACGCACAGATCGAACGCCCAGGTTTCACCCAGCGTGGCCGAGGATTTGAGCTTGGAAATCGCATCGGCGGTGGTGTTGGTCGATAGCTGCGCCATGCCCCACGACTGCATGTAGGTGGACATGCGCTGGACCAGCCGCGAGTCGGAAGAAACGATCAGCGCACGCGCACCGTCCAGGCTGCGCCTGGCGTTGGTCATGTCGCCCACCGCTTTGAGCAGGGGCACACTGAACCAGAAGATCGAGCCCTTGCCGATCTCGCTCTTGAGGCCGATCTTGCCGCCCATCAGATCCACGATGCGCTTGCAGATGACCAAACCCAGCCCGGTACCACCGTAGGTACGCGTAGTCGACGCATCGGCCTGCGAAAAAGGCTTGAACAGTTTCTCGGCGACCTCCGGAGCAATGCCTACCCCGGTGTCGCGAACCACAAACAGCACTTCGCTGTGAGTACGCGTCTCGCCACGCTTGGAGACCTGGATGGAGATGGTGCCCTTCTCGGTGAACTTGATTCCGTTGCTGACCAGATTGGCCAACACCTGACGCAGCCTTACCGGATCACCACGGGCGGCCAGACGCACCCCCGGCTCGATCATCGCCGACAGACGCAGTCCCTTGTTCTCGGCATTCTTCTCCAGCAGCCGAACCACCGAATCGGTGATCTCGCGCAGATTGATCCCGGTGGTTTCCAGGTCCAGCTTGCCCGCTTCCATCTTCGAGTAATCGAGGATGTCGTCGATGATGCGCAGCAGGTGCTTGGCCGACTGATAGGAGGTGTTCAGGTACTCGCGCTGATCCGGCTCCAATCGCGTATCACGGAGTATTTCCAACAGCGGGATGATGCCGTTCAAGGGCGTGCGCATCTCATGGCTCATGGTGGCCAGGAACTCGCCCTTGGCCATAGCCGCTGCTTCGGCCGACTGCTTGGCCGCGTTGATCTCGTCCTCCAGGTTGCGTTGCCGCTCCAACTCGCCGCGCAGATCGGCGACCTGCTCTTCCAGCGCCGCAACCATCGCGGTTGCCGACTTGCTGGTGGAGCCGGTGTCACCGTCAGCACCAGTCAAGTCCAGATCGGCCGGATCCAGCGCGAAGCTGGACTGCCGACGACTGATCAGCAAATTGGCGACGACCAGGAAAACGATGATGGCGGCGGTGGCCCAGTGCGCGCTCCAACCCAACAGCAAATGGAACAGGATGGGCGCCAGGATGACAAACAGGACCCCGGAAACCAGAAACAGCTGGCGGCCAAACAGCCAAACCGCGGCACAGGCTACGCCGGCGACTGCCACCTGGACCGGCACGTTGTACGCCGGATCGTTAAAGCTGCCGAAGAATATCCCCGAGGTACCCCAACACAGCGCACTCAGGATCAGCGCGATCTGGGCGATCTTGGTAGCTCGCTCCAACCGATCACGCGTGGACCAGGCAAACACGGCAACCAGGGCCATGAATGCCTTGGCCGCGACCCAGCCTATCAACGCGCCTTTGGCCGTCAGCTCCGAGACGGTCAGAGCGATAACCACCGCCAGCGGAATCGAAGCGATACACCATAGCGCGACCGACTCCACCAGATACATCTCTTCGGCCCGCTTGGCGCGAGCGCGAACCCGGGATTCAATCTGAGCGCGTTCTCCGCGACTGACCATTGGCGACAACTTCCCCTAGTTTTCTTGTTCCGGTCAGGCCAAACCTGCCCGCTCGCTACAGCGCAGACGTACTGAAGTCGAATCCCAGCTCGTTCTCCGGCTGCTGCACGAAATTGCCCTGGATATAGTCCACACCTAGCGTCCACAGCGCCGCGGCGGAGGGCGCGGTCTCTACCGTTGCCGCCATCACCTTCTTCTTTGCCGCGTGGGCTGCGTCGATCAGGCTGCGCACCTCCTTCTCGGAACTCTCATCCAGCTCCGGCGCCGAGTAGCGTGGGTGCAGTTTGATCGAATCCACTGCCAGATAGCTGAGCATCTGCAGCGCAGTCATATCCGGCTCGAACTCGTCCAGCACCAGGCCAACGCCCAGATCGCGTATCGATTGGAAGAACGGCATGGCGTCGTTCAGGCGCGGCATCGCTTCAGCAAGACGAAACTCCATAACCAGCTTGTCCGCCGACACCCGCCGGGTATCCAACATCTGTTTGAGCCAGGCGGCCCGTTCGGGATCGGCCAGACTGGCCCCGGATTGGGCGACAAACAAGCGCACCGGCTTGCCGCGCTGTGAGCGTTCATCGATGGTCATCAGGGCCCGCTTGAGCACCCAGCGGTCGACGTCGAAGACACACTCGGCGGCCTCGGCTGCGACCTGGATGTCGTGTGCCTTGACGCTGCTCCCGTCATCGTTGCGCAGTCGCAGCAGCGCCTCGTATTGCTCTTCTCCGCTGCCCTGCAGTGCGACTATGGGCTGAAACAGCAACTCGAAGCGGTCCTGCTCCAACGCCTCAATCACCGCCTCGCTCAGCGTGTCGGCGCGCGCGCTGGGCGCCGGCTCGTGGAGCACGAATTGCGCGCCCTGCTCGATCGCCCGCGCCCTGGCGCAGGCCTTCTCAGCCGCAGCCAACATCGCACCGGCGTCGGCAAAGCCGTGCTTGAACAAGCATCCACCGATACTCAGCGAAATTTGCCCGACGGCATAGTCGCCCTTGGCAACCGCGTCCAGCAGCGCCTGGGCCAAAGCCTCGAACTCGGCCTGCGGTCGATCCTGAGCCAGGAATAGAAAACTGCTGTCACTGCCCTGCGAGCAAACGTCTGCCGCCCCGGCGAAGCTGGCAATGGTTGCGCCTACCTGCCGGGTCAATGCCTCATAGCCCAGCAATCCTTCGCGCTCACGCAGCTCGCGGGCGCCGTTGATCTCCACAAACAACAGACCACCTGGGGCGCTATCCAGATCGTCGATCACCAGCGCCTCGCTGAGCCTGTCGAGCAGATGAGAGCGCTCGTAGAGCCCGGTATCGTGCTCCTTGGGCAACGCTGAACCGCGCTTGGCCAGCGCCCGGGCACGGCGGGCCCGATTGACCACCGCCGACATCAGGTGCTTGGGCCGTATCGGCTTGGACAGGAAGTCGTCACCGCCAGCGTCGAGGGCTTCGAACTGCTTTTCAGAATCCTGCTCGCCGGAGAGGAAGACGATAGGCGTGGAGATGAACTCGCTGCGTTCGCGGATGATCGCGGTCAGCTCCATGCCGGTGATGTTGGGCATGTACAGATCCATCAGGATCAAATCAGGCTTGAACTGATCCAACTGCTCGATGGTTTCCAATGCGTCAGTCACCGCACAGGTGGACATCCCGGCACGCTTGAGCACCGACTCGGCAAACATCGCCTGAGAGCGATCGTCCTCGACGATGAGCACTCGGAAAGGCTGCTCCGGATGCGGCGACAGCACCTCCTGAATGCGCTCGCTGGCGTCGCCAGGACTGAGTTCGGCCGACAGCAGGGTCGCCGCACCGGCGCGCATCGCCTTAAGGCGATCGGTCAACTCCAATTCGGCTGAGAACAGCACCAGCGGCAGCGGTGCCTGGACCCGCGCCCGAACCCGACGGATGAATTCGCCCAGGTGGTCGATCTCGGCGAAAAAAACGCTGTCTATAACGATCAGATCCGGGGCCAGCGAGCCGAGCATCTCCTTGAGCTCCTCGACGCTTTCCACCCGCTCGACGGCAAAACCGCAGCGGGTCAGCTCGGTAAGCAGCTCACGTGCGAAGGGACTGATGTCGGCCAGATAAAACACCCGGCGCGGCTTGTCCTTTTCCTCTCGCCGCGGCGCTGTAGCGGCGGCGCTCTCTTCGGCCTCATAGTCCTCAGCATCGGCCTGTTTCGCGGGCTCGGCGGGCTCGATTTCCGACTGCGCCAGTCCGGCGACGATGGGCTCGATCTCAGGCGGCTGAAACTCACCCATGACCAGTATGGGATTGCCGTCTTCGCCCTGCAGTACTTCGGTTTTCGGCGCCTCATCGACGGTCTTGAGCCGAGTGGCCGGCGCGGTGGGGGTGTTCGAAGTGTCCATCGGCTCGACTTCGCGCACGCTGAAGCGCCGCCAGTAGTCGTCCGGAGGGGTAATCAGTATGGGCCGGTGGCCTGGGTGCACCGGGGCGACGATAAGATCCTTGGTGCTGTGCGTTTGCTGCTCTTCCGGCGGCGCCTCGACCTGCAGCTGCGCGACCAGGGTCTCCAGCAGCTTGCGCTGCTCATCGTCGGGAACGGTCAAGTGTTCCATCAAGCCGGACAGCCGCAGCTCCAGCTGATAGAGCCGATCGCTGGCGTCCACCAGCCCGTGCTTGCCCGCCGCGCCGGCCAGCTGCTGCACTTCGCGCAGCACCAAGGCGGCCGCGTTGACATCCCAGGGCCCGCGAATCAGCCGGTAGCCCTTCTTCTGCAGCAGATCGATCCGCCGCGGCAGATGCCGCAGGAACGCCTGCCGGAGTTCAGCTGCCTGCTGCGATACGTCCTTTGCCAGCACCGTCCCTATGACCTCCGCCTTGCCCTAGACCGGATCGGCCCACTCCCCGTGCGGCCGACATCCCCAACCCTCCGGGCGATACTAACGCTTTCGGACCAAATCGTGACCATGATGCGCTCCGGATGGCTGCCAGCGCGCCTATTCCGACGGCTGCTGTGGTGCCTCACCCGACATTAGCCCAAAAGTCGGCTAAAACGGCTTGACGACAACAAGAATCACAATCCCCAGCAAGAACAGCACCGGCACTTCGTTGAACCAGCGATACCAGCGGTGGCTGCGGGTGTTGTTGCCGGCGGCAAATACCTTGACCAGGCGCGCGCACCAGTGGTGATAGCCGAGCAGGCCGACGATGAGGGTCAGCTTGGCATGCAGCCAGCCCTGCTTCATGTAGCCCTCGGCGTGGCTGATCCACCACCACAGCAGCGCCAGCCCGAAGCCCAGCGCCAGCAGCGCACCCAGATTGGTGATCGCCAGCAAACGCCGCTCCATCACCTTGAAGCGCTCGTGGCTGATCTGATCCTCGGTCTGGGCGTGATAGACGAACAGCCGCGGCAGGTAAAACAGGCCGGCGAACCAGGTAACCACGAAGATGATATGGAAGGCCTTGAGCCAGAGCATTGCCGCTCCTGTGTCTGCGAGGGTGTGAACCAAAGGACGGTGTGATTCGTCGCGGGGCTAAAGGATAATCCAACACTGACCCGTCGATGAGGATCGTCCATGAGCGACGCCGTATTCACTCCCAGCGCCGAACGCATCGAAGCGGCCAACCTGAGCCGCTTCATCAGATTCGTCGCCGAACGCAGCGCCGGCAAGGTTGCCGACTATGACGATCTGTATGACTACTCGATCAATCAGGCGCCGGCCTTCTGGCGCTCGGTGTGGGAGTTCTGCGGCATCCGCGGCAGCGGCGAACTGGAGCCCGAAGTGGTCGACCTGGACAAGATGCCCGGGGCCCGTTGGTTTCCCAATAGCCGGCTGAATTTTGCGCAGAATCTGCTGCGCTACCGCGATGAGCGCAGCGCACTGGTGTTTCGCAGCGAATCCGGCCAGTGCCGCGAGTACAGCTATTCCGAATTGCACGAGCAAGTCGCCAAACTGGCCCAGGCCATGCGCCGCAGCGGTGTGGTCAGTGGTGACCGAGTCGCCGGCTTCCTGCCCAACATCCCGGAAACGGTGATCGCCATGCTCGCCGCGACCAGTCTGGGCGCGGTTTGGTCCTCTTGCTCTCCGGATTTCGGCATCCAGGGCGTGCTGGATCGTTTTGGACAAATCGAACCCAAGCTGTTGATCGCTGCAGCCGGCTACAGCTATGGCGGCAAGACCTTCGACTGCCGCTCCAAGCTCGCCGCCATCGCCGAGGCCATTCCCTCGCTGCAGGGAGTGATCGTCACCGCCTTCGACGGCAGCGTCGATGACCTGAGCGCCATCGCCGGCGCACAGCGCTGGGACGACTATCTGGGCGATGCGCCGGCGCCGCCGCTCAGCTTCGAGCCGGTGGCCTTCGATCATCCGCTCTACATCATGTATTCCTCGGGCACCACTGGCGTACCCAAATGCATCGTCCACTCGGTAGGCGGGACGCTGATCCAGCACCTCAAGGAGCACGTGCTGCACACCGACCTAAAGCGCGAAGACCGCATCTTCTACTACACCACCTGCGGCTGGATGATGTGGAACTGGCTGGTCTCGGCGCTGGCGGTCGGTGCAACGGTCGTGCTCTACGACGGCTCGCCCTCGCATCCCGATGCCAACGCGCTGTGGGATCTGCTCGACGAGGTCGGAGTGAGCATCTTCGGCACCAGCGCCAAATGGATCAGCGCGGTGGAGAAGGCCGGTGTGGTGCCAATCCAAAGCCACAAGCTGCTGCGGTTGAAGACCATCCTGTCCACGGGCTCGCCGCTGGCGCCGGAGAGCTATGACTATGTTTATCGCCGGGTCAAGGAGCGCGTGCTGCTCAGCTCAATCTCCGGCGGCACCGACATCATCAGCTGCTTCGCTCTGGGCAATCCGCTGCTGCCGGTTTATCGCGGTGAGCTGCAGTGCCGCGGGCTGGGGCTGAAGGTGGAGATCCTCGACGACGACGGCAAGGCGGTTCGCGGCCAGGCCGGGGAGCTGTCCTGTAGTCAGGCCTTTCCGTGCATGCCCATCGGCTTCTGGAACGACCCCGACGGTAGCAAATACCACGACGCCTATTTCGCCAAGTTTCCCAACACCTGGTGCCATGGCGATCTGGCCGAGCTGACCGAACACGACGGCATCATCATCATGCACAAAGATGACTGGTCGCCCGATTATCAAGTCGGCACACCAGTACAAGATGTGTTGGGGGATCATGTACTCGACATTGATATCATCCCCAACATTGCACGCTGCGCCTCGATCATCGGCGTTGCACGTGAATATGCCGCGCTCACCAACCAGCCGCTGCAAGAACCGGATTATGAAGTCGTGATGGAA
>JAUIFV010000166.1 GCA_030430155.1 Gammaproteobacteria bacterium | reverse complement strand
CGGCATGGCGATGGGCGCCTACTGGAGTCTGGTGCCGCTGTTTGCCGCTCAGCTGGGCATGAATGGCCCAGGCATAGCCGACTTCATCGCGCTGTCGATCCTTGGCGGGGCGCTGCTGCAGTGGCCGCTGGGACGTTGGTCCGATCGCAGCGACAGACGGGTGGTGCTGGCCCTGATCAGCGCCGGAAGCGCGCTGCTGGCCCTGTCCATGCTGCTGGCCGCCGATAGTCCGCTGCTGCGTAACCTGGTCATCTTCTGCTACGGCGCGCTGGCCTTTGCCATCTATCCGATAAGTGTCGCTCACCTGCTGGATCGACTGCAGCCTAGCGAAGGACTATCGGGAATCAGCCGCTTTCTGCTGCTTTATGGCATCGGCGCCGCCAGCGGCCCGGCATTGGCCGGAATCGCCGTGCAGAGCCGAGGTCCGCTGGCCCTTTTCGTGCTGTTCGCGCTCACCCAGGGCGCGCTGGCGATCTTTGTCGCATCGCGCATCGCCAAGCGCAGCGGCGAGGTCGATGGACACAGCCATTTCCTACCCATGCTGCGGACCACGCCTACCGCGCTGGAAATGGTGCCGCCCAAGGATGTCGATGGTGCCAATCCGAATCAGGCCGAGGACGGGCGCACTAGTGTGGTGTCCCCAAATTAAGTTGAACTTAGTTCAGATGGATTTTGGTCTGAGACTAGGCGCGAGGAGCAAGGCATAGCTTTGCCTATGGCTGCGACTAACAACGACGTTTCAGGGCAAAAGACGCTGAAAAAAGTCAAGGTAATTTGGGGACACCACACTAGTGATTGAGTGTGCTTCAATGCATCCCACCGATTATCCGAGACTGTCGCTTGAGTAGCATCAACAATCACGTCCTACGCAGCCTGCGCTTCACTCTGGCGCTGAACGACACGCAGATGGCCGAGCTGTTCGCCCTGGCCAATCCCGCCACCAGCATTGACGCTCGAGGCGTCGAGGCGATGCTGCGCCGCGACGAGGAGGCCGAGTTCATGCCCTGCAGCGGCAGTGATTTGAGCGATTTTCTCGATGGCTTGATCAGCAAGCGGCGCGGACCCAATCCCAACGCGCCGCCGAGGCAGGCCAATCCAACGATCGACAACAACGCGATCCTGAAGAAGCTGCGGGTCGCCTTCGAGCTCAAGGACGTGGACATGCACGCGATTTTCGACTCGGTGCAGTTTGCGGTGACCAAGCCGGAGATCTCCGCCTTCTTCCGTCAGCCCGGGCATCGCAACTTTCGGCCCTGCGGCGATCAGATTCTGCGTCAGTTCTTGAAAGGGCTGGCCCGGCGAGTTCGCGGTTAGCCCGCCAGTCGTAGCGGCTTTTGTAGGAGCCTGCCCTGCAGGCGATCGCGGAATACCGGTTCGCCGTGCAGTTGTGTTGCGGACGAACGACAAAGCGATCGCGTGCAAGCACGCTCCTACCAAGAGTCGAAGGGCCCGGATCGCCGGGAGCCGCTCCTCTGGGCCCTGGGCCCTGAGCCCTATGCCCTCGACCCTCTCACGTACACCGCGCTTAGCCGCCTCCCCGGCTGGGTCCCGCAGCTAACGATGCTGATCAACCAGTATCGGATTGCCGTCCGGATCCAAACAGGTGAAGCTGGCCGGACCGCTGCCGTTCTCGTCAGCCTCCTGGACCAAAGGTACGCCGGCCTCCTTGAGCTGGCGCTGCAGCTCGCGTACGTCGGTAAACGCGTCGAGCGGCTGGGCGTTGCTGTCCCAGCCTGGGTTGAAGGTCAGGATGTTCTTGTCGAACATGCCCTGGAACAGGCCGATCAGAGTGTCGCCGTTCTTCATGATCAGATAGTTGTGCGCCGGATCGCCACCAAACTGGGTGAATCCGAACTTCTCATAGAAGGCCTTGGAGGCCTGAAGATCCTTTACCGTCAAACTGATCGAGAAAGCGCCAAGCTGCATCGTGATACTCCCGTTTATAAAAGCTGATTCGGCTTCATAGGTAGCCGATCGGGCCCGGCAATGCCAGCGCTTTCGCGCAACCGTTGCATGGAGCAAGTATCCTCGTCGCCTTCGCCAGCTTTCCAAGGAGCGACCGTGGCCAGCAGCAAGCAAACCGACAACCCCGTCGCCGAGATGCTAACCCGTCTCAACGGCGGCGCCGGCAGTGGCGGCGGGGGAGGCCGCAAACGACCTTCGCAGCGGCCCAAACTGCCGCCTATAGTTCCGGTCGTCTTGATCGCCCTGGGCCTGCTTCTGTGGGGCCTGATGAGCAGCTGGTATACCGTGCAGCCTGAGGAGCGGGCGGTGGTCAAGCGCTTTGGCGAGGTGATAAAGATTGCCGATCCCGGCCTGCACTTCAAAATCCCTTTCGGCATCGATCAGACGCAGTTTGTTGCCACTGAGCGGGTGCTGAAGCAGGAGTTCGGGTTCAGAACTGCCCGCATTGCCGAGCGTACCGAGTACTCCGGTCAGGATTTCCCCGACGAATCCCTGATGCTCTCGGGCGATCTGAACATCATTGATGTGGAATGGGTGGTGCAGTATCGGATCGCCGATCCGATGAAGTTCCTGTATTCGATGCGTGAGCCCACCGGCACGCTGCGTGACATCTCCGAGTCGGTGATGCGCCGCGCGGTAGGCAACCGCCTGGGCAGCGAAGTGCTCACGACCGGCCGTGTGGAGATCTCCAATGTGGTCCGTGAAGAAACGCAGAAGGCCATGGATTTGTACGAGACCGGTATCCAGGTGGTCACCGTGGAACTGCAGGACGTGGTGCCGCCGCAGGCGGTGCAGCCGGCCTTCAATGAGGTCAACGAGGCTCGCCAAGAGCGCGAGCGAATGATCAACGAGGCGACCAAACGCGCCAATCAGGAGATTCCGCGGGCCAGAGGTAACGCCAATCGGGTGATCTCGCAGGCCGAAGGCTACGCCACCGAGCGGGTCAATCAGGCCCGCGGCGAGACCGCACGTTTCCGCTCAATCCTTGGCGAGTATCGCGCCGCACCCGAGGTGACGCGAACCCGCATGTATCTGGAGGCCATCAACGAGGTGCTGCCCAAGGTGGGCTCGGTACTGGTGGTGCAGGACGATCAGGTGCCGCCGCTACCGCTGCTCAATTTGCGCGATGCCAAGCCGCCGGTACGACAGGAGAACTAGCATGAAATTCATACCTCTCTACGTCATTCTGACGCTCATTGCCTTAGTCACCATCAGCAGCGCCGCCTATGTGATCGATCAGGCCGAGCAGGGCATCATCGTCCAGTTCGGCGAGCCGGTGGGCGATGTGGTCAGCGAACCCGGACTGCACTGGAAAATGCCGTTCTTCCAAGAAGTGCGTCGCTACGACAAGCGCCTGCTGGACTGGGA
Source organism: Gammaproteobacteria bacterium (assembly GCA_030430155.1). GTDB lineage: Bacteria > Pseudomonadota > Gammaproteobacteria > Xanthomonadales > SZUA-5 > SZUA-5. The sequence continues at coordinate 7,721 of JAUIFV010000166.1, read as the reverse complement.
CGGCGATGTCAGCCAGATCCCCACGCTGGGCCGTGAGTTCGTCGTAGTCGACACCACCGCACGCTGGCGGATCAAGGATCCGCTGCAGTTCCTCCGCTCGGTGCGCGACGAGCAGGGCGCACGCACCCGCTTGGACGACATCATCGATTCCACCGTGCGCGACATCGTTTCGGGCACCGACCTGGAGGAGATCGTGCGTTCACGGGACTGGAAGGTGGACGTGCAGGATCTGGACGAGGACGCGGTGGTCCGCGAGGACGTCGATCTGGTCAAGCCGAAGAAGGGGCGTGAACGGCTGGAGCAGGAAATGCTGGCCGCGGCGGCCAGCCGAGTTGATCAGCTGGGTATCGAACTGGCCGACGTGCGCATCAAGCGCATCAACTACATCGACAGCGTGCGCCGCCAGGTGGAGTCGCGGATGATCTCCGAGCGGCAGAGTATCGCCGAGCGCTTCCGCTCCGAAGGCCAGGGCAAGAGTCAGGAGATCCTGGGCGAGATGGAGCGCGAACTGCGCACCATCAACTCCGAGGCCCAGCGTCAGGCGGCGGAGATCCGCGGCAAGGCCGATGCCGAAGCGACCAAGATCTACGGCGAGGCCTTCGGTGCCGACCCGGAGTTCTATGGCTTCATGCGCACTTTGGAGAGCTATCGCACGTTGGGCGAGAACACGACGCTGATGATCGATTCGCAGTCTGAGTTTTTCCGCTATTTGGAGTCGACCAGACGGAGATAGAGAAAGGCAGAGGGCCCAGGGCAAAGGGCCCAGGGCCCAGGAAGCGCGTTAGTCTCCGCGCCGATTGGGGATGCGGCGTTTGGGCGGTTGTGGCTCGCGTTTGATCATTGTTTCCACGCGTTCGGGTGATGCGTGGAGCAGGTCGGGGATGAGCCGGGCTTCCGGGAGGTTCTTCCAGTATTGCCGGGGCATTTCCTGCTGCATCATCTTTGGATTGGTCCGGGCTGGATTGAAGATGTGTCGGTAGTAGGTTTGCCACGCCGCTTCGGTGGCGTCCTCGGCCGGCGCATCGCTGCGCTGCGCGCCGCTGCCGAAATGCAGCTGGTCGCCGTCCCAACGCACGCTTCGGTAGGGGGTCAGGATGCTCCAGTGCATCGCGGCGAAACGGCGCTGGAAGAAGGGCGCAACGCGGTCGACGATGTCCGAGGGCGGTTCGAACCAGGCGACGTACCGGTGCTCGCTGCCGGCAATCTGGCGAAAGCGCACAAAGGCCTTCATCTTGTGCGTGTCGCGATTCACCGCCTTTTGCAGCACGCGTGCCTGTCGCAGCTGGGCATCAGTGGCGCGTTCCAGCAGGGCGCGCTCCCCACTGCCGATGCGCCACAGCAGTTGATAGAGCAGGGCGTGGCGCTGCGGATCACGGTGACATAGCACTGCGCCGGCCAGATCCAGCAACTCACGCGGCACGCGCAGTTTTGAGCGCTGCAGCGGCGCCTTGAGCAGATCCAGCGCCGGTAGCAGTCCGCCCTGTACACCGGCGCCCCAGTCCAGCTGCTCCGGCGCCACCTGTGCCAGCCAGGCATGGCGGGCCAGCTCCCGCCAGGACTTCAGGCTCCAAGGCGGATCGACAATGGCCTGGTAGCGCTGCACCCGCTTAGAAGAGGCTGGCTTGCTTGGGCGGGGGCGCCAGCTGTGCGCGCAGCCGATCGGGGTGGTCCAGCTCAGTTCGAGGACGATGGTCGGGCAACAGTACGAAGGGCAGCACCTTGCGCAGCGACAGCCGCAGCCGCGCCAGATCGTCCAGCCTCAACGCGCCGCTGCGTCGACTGCGAATGATCCGCTGCACGTTGCGCGTGCCCAGCCCGGGGACTAGCAACAGCGCTTCCTTGTTGGCCCGATTGATGTCCACGGGGAAGCACTCGGGATGGCGCAGCGCCCAGGCCAGCTTCGGGTCGATATCCAGATCGAGCATCCCGCCACCGCTCTCGGGCGCGATCTCATCGACCTCGAACTGGTAGAAGCGCAGCAGCCAGTCGGCCTGATACAGGCGATGCTCGCGGACCAGCGGCGGCGCCTGCAGGGGCAACTTGGCCGAGGCGTCCGGTATCGGGCTGAATGCGGAGTAGTACACCCGCCGCATCTTGAATTCCTGGTACAGACCGGCGCTGCTGTGCAGCACCGCACGGTCGTCGGTGGCGTCGGCGCCGACGATCATCTGCGTGCTTTGACCAGCTGGGGCGTACTTGGCGGCGTTGCGCAGCTTGGCCTTGCGCGCCTTGCGGCTTTCTTCCTTGCCTTCGGCGATGCGCCAGCGCAGTTCGCCCATCGCGCCTTTGATGCCATCGGCATCCTTCTCGGGAGCCAGCTGCTTCAGGCTGGTCGCCGTAGGCAGTTCCACGTTAATGCTCAGCCGATCAGCATAGCGCCCCGCGGCGGCCAGCAGCTCCGGCGAGGCCTCGGGAATGGTCTTTAGGTGGATGTAGCCGGCGAAAGCGTGCTCCTCGCGCAGACAGCGCGCCACTTCCACCATCTGCTCCATCGTGTAGTCGCCGGAGCGGATGATGCCGCTGGAAAGAAACAGCCCTTCGATGTAGTTGCGGCGGTAGAAATCCAGGGTCAGACGCACCACCTCGTCGCTGCGAAAGCGCGCCCGGGGCACATTGCTGCTGACCCGATTGACGCAGTAGGCGCAGTCGTAGATGCAGAAATTGGTGAGCAGGATCTTCAGCAGCGACACGCAGCGCCCGTCGGGCGTGTAGGAGTGGCAGATACCGGTGCCGCCGGTGCTGCCGATCCCACCCGCCTTGGCGCGGCGCCGCTCGCCGCCACCGGAGGCGCAGGAGGCGTCGTACTTGGCCGCATCGGCGAGGATCTCCAGTTTGCGGGTCAGTTCCATAGGTTCAGCGTGGTAAGCGGCCGTCTCAGCTGTTGAGACTCAGCGGCGAAGGCTACCGTGCCGCCCGCAAGCCGATGTGTAGGCTGGGCTTCACCACGACGCTACTGCGCCGCGATATCATAGAGTCATGCATCGACTGCGACTCCATCGGCGTCTGGGCGCGATCAGCTGGCTGCTGATCGCCGCTCTGCTGTGGTCGCAGATGGCGGTCGCGGTGCACGCTGCCGGTTGTTTGCCGGAGCAACTGCCATCGCTGGTCTCCGAAGATTGTCATGACTCCGGCGCCGGTTCAGAAGCTCAGGCTCACGACAGCACGCTTTGCGCCGAGCACTGCGGCGCTGACTACAGCGCCGATAGCGTACGTATTCCGCCGCTGGTCGCGCTTCCGCCGTCATGGGAACTGCGCCTACCCGCACAGCAACTCTGCTGCGCCATGCCGGCTCCGGTTTGGCGCAGCGATCCCGATCAGCATGGGCCTACCGGACATCCGGCCGCCGTACTGCTGATCTAAAACCTGCAATCAGGCTTTGCCTCCCGAGCTTTGCGCTTCGGGCCCATTCCTGGCGCGCACGCGCCACGCCGAGATTGCTCATGTTTCCCAATACTCGAACGCCTACCCGCGCATGCGCTGCACTGATCCTGCTTTTTGCCGGTGCAGGCATGCACGCATCAAGCGGTGAGGAAAGCGCTCTTTCACAGCAGCGCACAGTCGCGTTGGCCCTGGCCGGCGACCCCTATATCCAATCCAGCAGCCTGCGCGAACGCGCGCTGCGCTCAGAAGCAGTCGCCGCGCTGAGTCTGGACAGCCCGCGGCTGCGCTTTGGCGCGCTCAACCTGCCCACTGACGGCTTCGACTTCAATCAGGAGCCGATGACCCAGCTCAGCATCGGAGTCTCCCAGGCCCTGCCCAGGGGTGACAGCCGCGAACTGAGTGCCCAACAGCAGCGCTTGCTGGCGCAGCGCCAGTACTGGCTACGGCTGGAGCGTCGGGCGATGGTCACCCAGCGAGTTCGTGAGCTTTGGCTGCGGATCTACCGCAGCGAACGGAGCATCGCCCTGATCGAAGGCGACCGGGCGCTGTTTGAGAAGTTGGTCGACGTGGCCGAACTGGGCTACGCCAGTGCGCTGCCTGGCACCGGTCAGCAGGACGTGATCCAGGCGCAGCTGGAACTGTCCGCACTGGAGGATCGGTTGACTGATCTGCGGCTGCACGCCGATGGCGCGCGGCAGCGGCTGGCCGAGTGGGTCGGACCGCTAGCGCTGACCGGGCCCATGCCCGAAGGGCTTCCGGCAGAGGTGCGTGGTGCTGCGGACATCGGCCCGAGCGAGCTGAGCCAGATGATCAGCGATCACCCCACTGTCAAGGTGCTGCAAAGACAGGCCGACGCCGCCGACAGCGCCAGCGCGCTGGCCCGCGAGCAGTCCAAGCCGGCCTGGGAGCTCAGCGCCCAGTACGGCTGGCGCGACGATCAGCCCAATGGCCTTAGCCGAGCCGATTTCCTGAGCCTCAGCGCAAGCGTGGATTTGCCGTGGTTTAGCCGCAATCGGCAGGACGCCAAACTCGCCGCGGCGTTGGATCGGGCGGCCGCGCTACGCAGCGACGAAGCGCTGCTGGTGCGCCAGCTGGTCAGTCGTTGGCAAAGCCTACATGCTCAGCTGCAGCGCATGGATCAGCGGCGCGAGCTCTACCTGCGCAGCCTGTTGCCGCAGCGACAGCATTTGGCCGAGGCCTCGCTGAATGCCTACGACAACGACGAGGGTGACTTTGCCGAGGCGCTAAGGGCCCGGATCGGCGAACTCAACGCCAAGATCGAACTGCTCAACATCGATGTGCAGAGGCGCGAGCTGCAAGCGCAGATGGCCTATCTGGAGGTTGGAATACGGCACGACGAGGGGGGCGGCCATGAATAATCCGCTGAGTACTGCCGTAGCGATTCTCGCCGCCGCGGCGCTCCTTGCCGTGGGCTACGGGCTCGGCAGCCGCGACGGCGGCGCCGGTGACGACGAGAACGAGAACAAGCCGCTGTACTGGGTCGCCCCCATGGATCCCAACTACCGCCGCGACGGGCCTGGCAAATCGCCGATGGGGATGGATCTGATCCCGGTCTATGCCGAGGACCGGAGCGGCGGCAATGACGCTGGCCCAGGCGCGGTTAGTATCAGTCCTGAAGTGGTCAACAACCTCGGCGTACGCACCGCCAAAGCCCGAATCGGTCGACTACCGGCAACCATTCGCACGGTCGGCTATGTGCAGTACGACGAGGACCGCATGGCGCACATCCATTCGCGGGTGGAAGGCTGGATCGAAAAGCTGCACGTCAAAGCGGCTGGTGATCCAGTCCAACGGGGAGCGCCGCTCTACGACATCTACTCCCCGGAACTGGTCAATGCCCAAGAAGAGCTGCTGTTGGCGGCCGGTCGCGACAACGCCCGATTGCTCAATGCGGCACGGTCGCGGCTGTCCGCGCTGTCATTCTCCAAGCAGAGCATCGACAATCTGCTGCGCAGGCGCAGCGTGCAACGCAGCGTGACCATGTATGCGCCGAACTCGGGCGTGGTAGACAACCTGCAGGTGCGCGAAGGCTTTTTCGTCAAACCCGACATGACCATGATGGGTATTGCGCCCTTGGACAGCGTCTGGGTAGTCGGCGAGATCTTCGAGCGTCAGTACAGCCAGGTACGCGTCGGTGATCGCGTGGAAATGGCCCTGGATTATCTGCCACAGCGTCGCTGGCAGGGACAGATCGACTACATCTACCCCAGCCTCAACCAGCGCACCCGGACGGTGCAGATCCGGGCCCGCTTCGACAATGCCGATCGCGCGCTGAAGCCCAACATGTACGCGCAGCTGATGATCGACAGCGCGGCAACCGAGCACGCCGTGCTGATCCCCCGCGAGGCGCTGATTCGGGTCGCCCAGCAGAGCAGGGTGGTGCTGGCGCTGGGCGATGGGCGCTACAAATCGATCGCGGTCGGCGTCGGCCGGATAGGCGAGCGCGAGGTGCAGATCACCGACGGCCTGACTGCAGGCGATGAGGTGGTTGTTTCGGCGCAGTTCCTGCTCGATTCCGAGTCCAGCAAGAGTTCGGATTTCCTGCGTATGGGCGATCAGTCCCACAGCGCGCAGCCGGACCGGGTATGGGTGATTGCGGTGGTCAAGACGCTGGCGTTGGAGAGCAACACGCTGACCCTGGCCCACGAGCCCGTGCCCTCCTGGAAATGGCCGGCGATGACCATGGATTTCTCGCTCCAATCTGGCGTGGCCACGGCCGAACTGGCCGAAGGTCAGCGGATTGCCATCCTCATCGAGCGCGATTCAGACAACCGCTACGAAGTAATCGACATTGCTGCGGACGGGCTGATCCCTGAGAACGCGGCGCAGGGCTCAAGTGCGGACAAGGAGGATATGGACCACAGCGGGATGGACCACAGCGGGATGGACCGCAGCGGGATGGACCGCAGCGGGATGGACCACGGCGGCGCCGTCGAAGGCGTTTCGTCGGACGATTCTGGGCATGAGCAACTGCAATGATCGCGGCCACCATCACCTGGTCCATCCGCAACCGTTTCCTGGTCCTGCTGCTCAGCGCGATCCTGCTTGGTGTCGGCGCCTACTCGCTGCGGCACACGCCGGTGGATGCAATCCCCGATCTGTCCGACGTGCAGGTGATCATCAAGACCAGCTATCCCGGCCAGGCGCCGCAGGTGGTGGAAGATCAGGTCACCTATCCGCTGACCACCGCGATGCTGTCGGTCCCCGGCGCGCAAACGGTGCGCGGATTCTCCTTCTTCGGTGATTCCTACGTCTACGTCATCTTCAGCGAGGACACCGACCAGTACTGGGCACGCTCGCGGGTGCTGGAGTACCTCAGCCAGGTCGCACCCTCGCTACCGGCCAGCGCCCGTCCGCAGCTGGGTCCGGACGCCACCGGCGTGGGCTGGATCTATCTGTATGCGCTGACCGATCGCAGCGGCAATCACGATCTGAGTCAGCTGCGTAGCCTGCAGGACTGGTTCTTGAAGTTCGAACTTCAGACGGTCGACGGCGTGGCGGAAGTCGCCACCGTGGGCGGCATGGTCAAGCAATATCAGGTCAGCGTGGACCCGGAACGTCTGCGTGCGCTGGGCATGCCGCTGGCTCACGTACAAACCGCCATTCAGCGCGCCAATCAGGAGGTCGGCGCGTCGGTCATCGAGATGGCCGAAGCCGAGTACATGATTCGCGCCAGCGGCTATCTGAAGAGCATCGAGGATCTGGCCACGGTGCCGCTGGGCATGGACGACAACGGGGTGCCGCTGCTGCTGCGCGATATCGCCGAAATCAGTCTCGGCCCACAGATGCGCCGCGGCATCGCCGAGCTAAACGGCGAGGGTGAAAGCGTCGGCGGCATCGTGGTGATGCGTTCGGGAGAGAACGCGCGCGACACCATCATTCGGGTCAAGCGCAAGCTTGACGAACTGAAGGCAGGACTGCCGCCCGGTGTGGAGGTGGTGCCGGTCTACGATCGGGCCACGCTGATTGATCGCGCGGTGGACAACCTGTGGCGCAAACTGCTGCAGGAGTTCCTCGTGGTCGCCCTGGTCTGCGCGGCTTTCTTGCTGCACTGGCGCTCGTCGCTGGTGGCCATCGTCAGCCTGCCGATGGGCATCCTGCTGGCCTTCGCGATCATGCGAGCGCAGGGCATCAACGCCAACATCATGTCCCTCGGCGGTATCGCCATCGCCATCGGTGCGATGGTGGACGCCGCCATCGTGATGATCGAAAACCTGCACAAGCACCTGGAGCGCGAGGAAAACCAGGGTCGCGAGCGCTGGCGGATCGTCGCCGAGGCGGCCAACGAGGTCGGCCCGGCGCTGTTCTTTTCGCTGCTG
>JAUIFV010000165.1 GCA_030430155.1 Gammaproteobacteria bacterium | reverse complement strand
CGAGCTGATGTCGAAAGTGGTGATAGAGCCGCGTGACTGACGAGCGGCGTGACTAATCACTCCAATCCAAGCTCCCAATCCGCTCCATTATCCCCCGATTCAACTCTTCCCGCAGCGGGCTGCCGGGGGGCAGGGCGATGGCGTAGTCCTGGCGTTCCAGGATCAGCGGCAGGGTAGCCAGCTTGCTGTGGAACTGGCGCTCGATGGTCCAGCGCAGCAGCGGTTCGTCGTGAATCACCGCATCGGCCTTGCCCTTGGCCAGCTGGGCCAGGGCGGCGTCGACGTTGTCGAAATACTCGCCCTGCAGACCGTTCTCGCTCAGCCATTGCGCGCTGGTGCTGTCGGCGACGCTGAGCAGGCGCTTGCCTTTGAGGTCTGCCACGCTCTGGATGCGGTTGCTGAGCTGGCCGACGGTGAGGGCACTGGTGATTGCGGCGGTGAAGGTGGACACCACCACCAGCGCGGCGATCATCCACACCAGCGCCAGCAGCCGGCCGACCAGGGTCACCGGCGCCTTGTCGCCGTATCCGACGGTGGTCATGGTCACCGCTGCCCACCAGAAGCCGGAGGCGATGCCGTCTGACGCGCTGCCGCCGAACTGGTCCGGATTCCGCCGTCGCTCCGCCAGCCAGACCAACGCACCGAGCAACAGCAGGAGCAGAAACAGCCCGCCGGCGATGCGCAGAAAGGGTGGCGACACCAGCGCGCTCAGCACCGACTGCCAGCCGGCGCGGCTTTCGGCACGGGTGGCGATGGCCAGCCCGGAGCTACTGATCGGGTGGGAGAAATCCAGCTTGGCTTCGCGCTCGGCGCTGGCGGTAATGGCGCCCAGGCCCAGATCGAATTCGCCCGCCGCGACGCCTTCCAGCAGTTCGCCCAGACCGGCTTCCGTGTATTGGTACTGCCAGCCGTGCTCGGCCGCGATCTGCTCGAAGAGTTTGATCAGCTGGCCGCCGAAACGGCCCTCTTCAGCGGTGACAAAGGGCGGTGCGACACGCACCGCGACCTTCAGGTCTTGCTCCTGAGCCGTCGCCCGCAGGCTCAGCAAGGTCAGCAGCAGACACAGTAGACAAATCTTCCAGCGCATTCGCTTCTCGGTGCGTCGATAAACCTTCCTGAGCATAGCGGGGTGGGGCGCGGCGTTGCCGCTATGGCTGATCAAACGACGGCGATTCAGGACGTCAGTGATTCATGGCGGGCCGACGCTGCAGCCGTTGGAAGTTGATCCCCGAGTGCCCGGACGGCCGATCCGCCGTGGCGAAATGATCCAGGCAGCGGTGACTGTCGGTGTAGCCGTCAAGGCTGTGCAGCGGTAGTACCTTCTTCGCTTCCTGCGTCAGCCGCGCGGCGAGTATGTCCAGCTGCGCCTGCAGATGGTCGCGCGACCAAAGTCGTCCACGCGCCATCACCGCCAGCGGTTGGCGCAGCGTGTCCAGTGACTCCAAGGGGTTGGCAGCGAGCAGGTTGAGGTCGGCGCGCATACCCGGCGCGATGCGCCCGAAACCCACTGCCGGGGCCAGAGTGTCGTCCACAAAGCGTCCGGCGTTGCGCGTCGCCGCTGCATAGACCTCTGGCACCGGGATGCCCACCCCCTGCAGCAGTCCCAGCTCCACGTGAACGCCAAAGCCGGACATCACTCCCGGAAAACCGGGACCGTCGGTGCCGACCAGCAGCGGCACGCCGGCCTGATGGAATTCCCGGGTCATCCTCTCGAAGAAGGCGTAGACCGACTCATAGCCGCCGATGGTCTGGCCGTTGCCTTGCACCGTGGCGCTGTCGAAGAAATCCTGCCAGACCTGCTTCACGCTGCGCCCGGTGTATTGCTGTCCTTCGCGCATGCTGAGCTGATCGAACTGGGCCTGATTGCCGCCATACACCAGCCGGTAGGACTGAAAGACCGCCAGGGTGGGGGTCATGTAGGTGCCGTTGTCGACAAAGATCTGCGCCGCTGGACCGATCTGGTTGACGTTGGTGCGGTAGTTCATGAAGCTGGCGTAGGGCTCCTGGATGTGCGCCGCCATGCTCTGACCTCGCGACAGCGACTCGCCCATCGGCCGGGTCAGCGGAATGTGGCCGACGATGGGCAGTCCCAGACGCTGGCTTTCGATCTCGAACTGTTCCAGCACCGCGGGGCTGAGCTGCCAATACTCCTTGATGTATTCGTAGCCCAGGTTGGCCAATCGATCGGCGTAGGCGGTCGCTTCGGCCGGCGTGTTCACCACCCGCGGCCCGCTGCCCTGACCGTAGGCGGTATTTCCCGCGATCAGGCTGGGACCGATGCGTACCCCGGACTCGAAACTATCGCCCAGCGCCGGCACGCCAATGCCAAATCCATCGCCCATGTTGAGTACGGTGGTGACGCCGTTGGCGATCAGCAGCAGGCCGGCGTCCTGGGCTGGTGCGCGACCGCCGGTGTCGATGTGCAGATGCATCTCGGTCAGGCCGGGACCCAGAAACAGGCCGCGGCCGTCGATCTGCACCGCACCGTCAGGGATGACCACGGTGCCGACCGTACCCATCCGCGAGATCACGCCATCCTCGATAACAACGACCTGATGCTCGAGGAGCAGCGTCGGGTCGTCGCTGGTCATCGGTATCACGCTGACATCGACAAATGCGCTGGCTTGTTCGGCGCTGATCTGCTCGGGCAGTGCAACGGGATCGGGCTGCAGCTGCAAACACAGCGTCTCGCTGCCGGGAATCACCCGCTGCAGCGGAATGCTGCCGGTCAGCGGTGGGTCGGTCAGTGCATAGCTGAGGGTGGCAGCGGTGCAGGAATCAAAGCTGATGGTGGCGCTGCCCACCGGCGCGGTCGTGGTGCCTACCGGCTGATCGAAGACCCCGCCGCTGGTGAGAAAGATTGGCACCTGTGCCTGATTGCCTTGATAGCTGCCCTGAACGGTCAGCCAGCGGTGCTCCGGCGCGCCCAGCTTGTTCGCAGTGGCAGTCTCATAGGTAAAGATCGCCCCGAACAGCAGGCCGGTGGTTGGCTCGACGTCGAAGAGCACCCCCTGGCCGACGGTCTCCGGGTTGTACCAGGCGCCGGACACGCCTTGATTGATCTGAAAGGGCATCGCGCCGCCGTTGCCAGCGGCGGCCGTGCTGGTCAAAGCGATCAGGGCGAATCCCCTGAGCAGATTGGATGGCAGCCGCATTCCTCGTCCTCACCTGAACCGACAACCATCATCACCATTTTGCTGACCCGTGTCCTGACGATTCGCGGAATTCGTCCGCATTGGTGACTCGATCATCATCATCAAGCCATGCCATTGAACAGCACCTCGAACCGTTCATCACAAACCGCAACACGGGTTGTTCGATAACGATCAGTCTGGATACCGAACCAGGCCAACCGAGTAGCCCATGTCCGCATCCCCAAGCGCAGTACAAGCATTGATCGATACCTATCTGGCACCCAGCGCCGCATTCGGCGCGCTACGGGACAAGCCCGTCTGGGCCTGGCTGGCGCTGGGTCTGATCGCACTGATCACCGCCTTGGCTACCATGCTGTTTCTGGGCGGCATGAGTCCGGAGTGGATCGTCGACCAGCAGCTGCTGGCACAGCCCGAGATGAGCGACAACGAGCGCAGGGAATCCCGCGACGCGCTGCTCGCCGTCGCACCCTACACCGGCGTGATTGGCGCGGTGTTCAGCGCGATCAGCCTGCCGATCCTGGCTGCCGCGCTGGGGCTGGTCTATTTCCTCGGCGAACGCGTGTTGTCGAGCCAGCGCAACGCCTACGGGCGCTGGTTTGCCGGCGCAGCTTTCTCCATGCTGCCGCTGGCGCTGGGTTCACTGGGACTGATCGTTTTGACCCTGCTCAGCGCGGAGTCCAACGTGCCGCTGGACACCGCGCAATACAGCAGCGTCAACCGGCTTTGGTTGGGGCTGACCCCGGGCGAGAGCGGTTACGCCCTGGCCTCCAGCGCAGATCTGCTCTATCTGTGGTGCGCCTTCCTTGCCGCGGTTGCCGCGCGGGTCTGGAGCGGGCTGGATTGGGCCCGCGCCCTGTTGATCGGCGCGCTACCCTATCTGCTGGTGTTCGGCATCTGGTTCGCTCTCGTATAGGGAATCCCGACCATGCGCAAGCTGATCACCGCGATATTGATCGTTGCCGCGTTGAGCGGCCTGATTTGGCTGAGCCAGAACGGTCACGGCAAAGCGTTGCCGGTCGACGTGGCCGCCGTTGAGCAAGGCATGCTGGCCGACACCGCACTGGCCTCCGGCTCGTTGGTCTATTCCGAGCAGATCCAGCTGCGCTCGGAAGTGACCGGGCGGGTGGCCGAGGTGTTGGTCGAGGAGGGCCAGCGGGTCAGCCAGGGTGATCTGCTGATGCGCCTGGATCAGGAATCTTTCGAGGCTGATCTGGAAGCGGCCGAGGCCGGCGTACGCGCTGCCGAGATCGAGATCCGCAGTCGCCAGGCGCGGCGCCGCGATCTGAACCGCCAGCTGGACCGGCAGCGTCAGCTGCATCAGCGCGGGCTGGTCGGCGCCGATGCCTTCGAACAGCTACAGAGTGAGCACGAGATCGCCCAGATCGCGGTGGATGCGGCGCGTCAGGCGCTGCGACAGGCCCAGGCCCAGCGCGACCGCGCCGCCGATCGCTTGCAGCGCAGCTTGTTCATCGCGCCTATCGACGGACTGCTGGTCTCGGTCGACGTCAAACCTGGCGAAACGGTGATCGCCGGGACGCTGAACATCGTCGGCTCGGATCTGATGGTGATCGCCGATCCCAGCGTGCTGCTCGCCGAACTGCGCGTGGACGAGGCCGACATCGCCCGGGTCAGCGTAGGACAGGCGGTCGAGGTCTACGCTGCCGCCTATCCGCAGACGCCACTGCAAGGCGAGGTCACCCATATCGGCAGCTCGGCGCGACAGCTGGGCAGCACGCAATCACTGGCATTCAAAGTCCGCGTCCGCCTGCAGCCAGAGGACCTCAAGCTGCATCCCGGGATGAGCTGCCGGGCGGAGATCGAAACTGCGCAAGGAAAGCCGGGTTTGTATGTGCCCGTTGCGGCTGTACGCAACGATGATCTGGGCGCCTACGTTTGGCGACTGGATGGCGACGAACGCGCCCAACGGATCGCGGTAGTCACCGGGCTAGCCAATGACTTTTCGCAAATGGTGGAAGGCGACCTCAGCGTCGACGACCAGGTGGTGGTCGGCCCTGGCCGATTGCTGGCTCAGCTCCACGCCGGCGCTCGCTTGAAGGTCAACGACGAATCATGACTCGACCACCGCAACTGGGGCGGGAGCTGATTCGCTTCGAGGGCGTCAGCAAGGCATACCGGATGGGCGAGAACGAGTTTCTGGCCCTAAATCAGGTCGATCTGTCGATACGCGCCAACGACTATGTGGCCATCGTCGGTCCCTCGGGTTCGGGCAAGTCCACGTTGATGAACATCGTCGGCTGCCTGGATGTGCCCAGCGCCGGGCGCTACGCGTTGGGCGGTCGCGATGTCGCCGGTATGGACGAGGGTGAGCTCGCCCACGAGCGCAATCGCTCGGTGGGCTTTGTGTTCCAGAGTTTCAATCTGCTGCCCAGGGTCAGCGCGCTGGCCAACGTGATGCAGCCGCTGGTCTATCGATTCATGCCGCGCCGCGAACGTCAGCAGCGGGCCAGCGAGGCGCTGGCGCGAGTGGGCCTGTCCGAACGTGCCCACCACCTGCCCAGCCAGCTCTCCGGCGGCCAGCGCCAGCGGGTTGCCATCGCCCGCGCGCTGGTCACCGAGCCGGCGATCCTGCTTGGTGACGAGCCCACCGGCAATCTGGACAGCCAAACCACGGTGGAGATCATGGCGCTGTTCGATGCCCTGCACGCCGAAGGGCACACGCTGATACTGGTCACCCACGAACAGGACATCGCCGACCACTGCGCGCGCAGCATCCGACTGGTGGATGGTCGAATAGTCGAAGATTGCCGACAGGAGCGCAGCCATGCGCACGCCTGAAGCCAGTTTGTTGCATGCGGTGTGGGAAGGAAGCACTGCGGCCTTGGTCGCAATCCGCGCCAACGCGCTGCGCAGCGCGCTCACTGCGCTGGGCATCATCATCGGCGTGGCGGCGGTGATCGCGGTGGTGGCGGTGATGCAGGGCCTGTCCAGCACGGTGACCCGGCAGCTGGACGATCTGGCATCGGACATGGTCATCGTGCGCGCCTACACGCCGCGCGCCGAGCTGCTGATCGGGCTGCGCAACACCCTGTCCAGCGACGACTTCCTGGCCCTGAAGGCGCGGGTGCGCGGGGTCGATGAGGTGACGGGTGTGACTCTGCCGCTGAGCCTGGGTGGTCGAGTCAACAGCGCTGGTCACAGCGCCACCACGCAGATCATCGGCACCGACAGCCACTATCAAAACGTCGTGCGGGTCTACACCGATCAGGGTCGCTTTCTGACCGAGAGCGACGATCGTCGGCGGCGCCGGGTGGTGGTGCTGGGGCCGACCGTGGTCGAGGAGCTGGGCCTGACCGACGATCCCATTGGCGCTTTCGTGGAGATTGCCGGCGAATGGTTTCGCGTGGTTGGCGTGACCGAGGCGCGCGGTTCGCTGTTCGGTATCGATCAGGACAACTATCTGATCGCCCCGTTCAGCACGCTGCGCGCGTTGACCGCGCCGGGTCAGTCTGAAGACGTGCAGATCTACTTCCGACCCAGCGAAGGAATGCCGCTGCAGCGGCTGCAGGATCAGGTCACGCAGATCCTGCGTGCCCGCCACGGCACCGTCGAGGGCGACCCGGATCCTTTCGAGTTCGAAACTGCCGAGCGCACCCGCGCCAGCTTCGAAAGCATCGTGCAGGGGGTGACCCTGGTCGCCGGCGCGGTGGTCAGCATCAGCCTACTGGTTGGTGGCATCGGGGTGATGAACATCATGCTGGTTTCGGTGACTGAGCGCACTCGTGAGATCGGCATCGTCAAGGCACTAGGGGCAACGCCCGGATTCATCCTGCTGCAGTTTTTGGTCGAGGCGCTGGTATTGTCGATCTTCGGTGGCTTGATCGGTTTGGCGCTGGGCTGGGGCTTTGCGCTGCTGATCGCAGCAGCGGTGCCCGGGATGAGCGGGGCCAGCGTGCCCGGTTGGGCGGTGCTGCTGGCGATGGGTTTTACCACCGCAATCGGCGTGCTTTTCGGCTTGGCGCCCGCGGTCAAGGCATCGAGGCTGCATCCCATAGACGCATTGCGCTACGAATGATGGACTTGGTTACGAGCAGGAATGACGCAAACCTTCACCCAACAATGGCTGGCCACGCTCACTCGTGCCACCTCAGGCTACTGGTGGATGCAGGCCGGCGTGGCCTTCGTTTCCATCACCATGGGCGTGTTGATGCTGGAACGGATGGACGGCGGCGAGCTGATTCCCAGCAGCGGCTTCCTGCTCCGCGCGCTGCTGGATGCGCTGATGTTCTTCCTGGTCAGCCACGTCGGCATGCGACCACTGCTGCGCCTGCACTACATGCACCGAAACCCCGGCTTGCAGAGCTGGCTGATCCTGGCGGCCTGGCTGATGGTGTTGACGCTGCTGTCGATCATCGCCGGTTTGCTGATCGATCGCATGCAGCTGACCTCCATCAACAGCATCACTTCGATCCGCTTTGAAGCCGGCGACGATGAGCTGGGCTTTGATCTGCAGGGTGGGCCGCTCTACACCTTCGTGGTCATCAATGTCTGGCTCAGCTACGCGGTCTGGTGTGCTCTGTACCTGGGCTGGCAGGCGATGCAGCAGCGCCGCAAGCTGCAGCAACAGGCGCAGCAGGCGCGGTTGGCCCAGCTCACCCATCAGCTCAACCCGCACTTTTTGTTCAACGCCTTCAACACCATTCGCGGCACCATCTTCGAGCAGCCGCAGCGCGCCGCCGAGCTGATCACTGAGCTCTCCGAGCTGTTTCGATTCCACTTGAGTCAAAGCGAACGCAGTACCCATACGCTGGCCGAGGAATGGCGATTGGCGCAGCGCTATCTGGCCATTGAGCAGGCCCGACTGGAGCAGCGTTTGCGCGTCGATCTGGCGCTGGATCGCGAATGTATGCAGCAGCAGCTGCCGTCGCTGGCATTGCTGAGCCTGATCGAGAACGCAATCAAGCACGGCATCGCGCCCAGTCCCACCGGCGGCGAGCTACGGATAGCGGCCCAGCGCAGTGAGGGACACTGGACGCTGGAAGTGAGCAATGACTGTGGTGAACTGGGAGCAGGTCCGGGCACCGGCACCGGATTGAGCAATTTGCGTGAGCGCCTGGCGCTGACCTTTGCCGATCGCGCCGAACTGCTGATCAACGCCAACCGTGAACGACACAGCGTCAGTCTGCGACTGCCCTGGAGCTCGAAGCGATGAGTGAGTCCGAACGCCGTATCAGTACGATCCTGGTCGACGATGAGCGCATCGCCAGAGCCGAGCTGCGCCGCCTGCTGCAGGCGCACCCGCGTATCGACATCGTCGCCGAGGCGGCCAGTGCCGAAGAGGCCCTGGAACTGATCAACCGGCTGCGTCCGGAGCTGGTTTTCCTGGACATACAGATGCCCGGCATCAGCGGCATGCAGCTGGCCGCGGAGATCGAAGGTCGCTGCCAGTTCGTTTTCTGCACCGCCTACGATAGCTTTGCCATCGACGCCTTTGGCCTCAATGCTCTGGACTATCTGGTCAAGCCGGTGGCGCCCGAACGGCTGGCGCGCAGTCTGAGCCGGCTGCGGGTGGACGAGCCAAAGGTGGCGCCGACCCTGGCGATGGATCACGGCTTGCTGCTGAAGTTTGGCGACTATTCAAAGATCGTGCGGCTGAACGAGATCGACCGCATCGACAGCGTCGGCAACCATGCCGCGGTGCACACCCAGCACGGCATCGCCCACGTGCTCAGCTCGCTCAATCGCATCGAGCAACGACTGGATCCGGAGCATTTCTGCCGGGTCAGCCGGCGCAGCATCCTGCGCCTGGACGCCATTGAAAACCTGGCCGAGGACGTCGGTCATGGCCTCATCGCGATGATGCGCAATGGCGATGAAGTGGCAGTCTCGCGGCGGGCTTCGCAGGGCTTGCGATCGCGGATGGGTGGGTTTGACTAGGTCATCCAGCGAGCCGCTTGCTCACTCAAAAAGCGATATACACCCTCGGCAGTGTGCTCGCTGCGCTTGGTGAAGTCGAAGCTGTGTTCGGGCTGCAGCGCGCGATCCAGATAGATGCCGCCGTCAGGAGCGATTGCCGGTCGCGTTTCGGCCAGCCACAGCGCGGTGTCCGCGCCCTGCTCAGCGTCGCGCAGAAAGCGCTTCAGAGTCGCCCGGAACCAAGGTAGTGAGCTGCGCACGCCATCGGTATCCACCCAACCAGGGTGCATCACGTAGGCGCGCGGCGCGCCTTGCCAGCGCTGATTCCACAGTCCGGTCAAGGCCACCTGAGCGCGCTTGTGAGTGGCGTATGCGGCCATGCCGTCGTAGTCCCTGTCGCTGCTTGCCGCCATTTCCTCGCGGCGTAGCGGGGTGCCATACATGCCACCCGAACTCATATTGATCACCGCGCCGTCCGCGCTGAGCAGATCGGCCGCGTGCAGACGCTCAGTGAGTACGTAGTGACCGAGGATGTTGGTCGCAAAGCTGGTCTCCAAGCCCTCATCGGTCTGGCTGAATTCGTTGAGCAGCACGCCGACGTTGTTGATCAGCACGTCGATGGGCTGACCCACCAGCGGATCGGCGCCAGGGATCGATGCCACCTCCGCCATCAGCGACAGATCCACTGCCAGCGGCAGCAGCGCGTCGGGTTGACTCGCGTCGGCGCGCAGCTGGGCCAGCTTGTGCTGGTCGCGGGCCGCGGCGATGACGGTGGCGCCGCCCGCATTGGCGGCCAGAGCCATCGATCTGCCGATGCCGCCGGTGGCGCCGGTGATCAGCCAGCGCTGGCCACGGTAGTCGCCGCGTAGCGGATTCCACTGCGCCTGGGCGCGTCGATATCCGATTGCGCTGAACTCGCGTAGGAAACGCGCATAGAAGACGGCGCTGGCCAGGGCACGGAGCATTTCCGTAGAGTACGGATATTGCGAGAAGGGCGCGTGAGTAGCGTCCGCAACCGCTATCCATCCTCACTCAACTCGATACGAGGCACTATGACCGAAAAGAAATCGAACAAGATCAGCAGCCTGCATGGACTCAAGCCGCTGGACGAGAACTCCATCTACAAGGTTTTTACGCTCAACGAATGGGAAGTGCTCAAGGCCCAAGGCAACACCCTGGGCTCCCCGGACGACGAACGCGACGGCTACATCCACCTCTCACTGGCCAGTCAGGTCAAGACCACGCTGGACAAGCATTTTGCCGATCAAGACGATCTGGTGCTGGTCACCGTGCAGGCTCAGCGGTTGGGCAGCCAGCTGAAGTGGGAACGATCGCGCGAGGATGAGCTGTTTCCGCATCTCTACGCTCAGCTGCCGCTGTCGCTGTGCAAGCTGATCGCCACGCGCAAGGATGCAAGCACCGGGTGGCAGCCTGAGGATGCTTGATTTCGCCATTGTCGGTGCCGGATTCTCCGGCATCGCCATGGCGCGGGCCTTGGCCGCTAGCGACACTGATCGCTGGATGGTGTTTGAGAAGGCCGACGAGGTGGGCGGCACCTGGCGCGAGAATCACTACCCGGGTGCCGCTTGTGATGTTCCCTCGCATTTGTATTCGCTGGCCGGGGCGGCCAATCCGTATTGGTCGCGGCTGTATCCACAGCAGGCCGAGATCCAACAGCACCTGCTGCGCACCGCCGAGCCGCTGAAAGAGGCGGGGCGCATCCGCTTTGGGCATCGACTGATCCGAGCGCAGTGGCAGACGACCAGCAATGTATGGCAGTTGGCATTTGACGGTTGCGACCCGGTCCAAGCGCGGACGCTGGTGATCGGCCTGGGCGGTCTGCACATTCCGGCCTACCCGCAGATCAAGGGCATCGACGACTTCGCAGGGCCCAGCTTCCACTCGGCGCGCTGGCGTCACGATGTGGAACTGACTGGCAAGCGTGTCGCGGTAGTCGGCACCGGCGCCAGCGCAATCCAGTTCGTGCCGGAGCTAGCCAAGCAGGCTGGCCAGCTGACCGTGTTCCAGCGCACCCCGCCC
>JAUIFV010000164.1 GCA_030430155.1 Gammaproteobacteria bacterium | reverse complement strand
TCGTCGACATCACTTGCTCTCCTGCGTTCGCTCTCGAAGGTTGATTCGGGAAAGCAATGATCGTCGACGACCCTCCTCAGTGGGGCATAGCGTCTACGCAAAGCCTTCCCGAGTAGATGCGGCGAGGCACGAACCGCATCGGTCGCGGTAGGCGCAGACCACTTTCTGGAGCCCTCGACGGTCCAGGGCCCAGGCAGGCTCGGTGCCGCGCGTTTTTGACTTTCTGGGCCCTGTGCCCTGAGCCCTGGGCCCTATCCTCTAACCCTCAGCTACTCCGTATACCGCCCCCGATACCGCTCATACAGCTGCTGCTGACGCCCCTCCAAATCAACCTGACGCCCATCAATGAAGGCGTGGGTAAGCCGGTTGCCGGCCATGTCCAGGGCGTCACCTTCGCTGACGAACAGGGTCGCGCGGGCGCCAACTTTGAGCGTGCCCAGTTCATCGGCGAGGCCGAGCAGCTGCGCCGGAACGCTGCTGATCATCGCCAGTGCCTGCTCTGAAGGGACACCGTAGGCGCGGGCGGTGCCGGCCTGGAAGGCGAGGTTGCGCGCGTTCATGGTGCCTTCGTGGCTGACCGCCACCGTGACTCCTGCCTGATGCAGGCGCGCGGCGAGGCGATAGGGTTGATCAAAGGGGCTGTCGGCATAGATCGGCAGTCGGTGGGTACTGCCCAGCACCACCGGGATCTGCCGGCTGGCGAGGATGTCGATCAGCGACTCGGCTTCGGCTGCGCCCACCCAGGCGATGGACTCGATGCGGTGGCGGCTGGCGAAATCCAAGGCGCGTTCGAAGTCGGCGGCCAGCTCTGTGCGCACGTACAGACGCGCTTGGCCGGCCAGCAGGGTGTTAAGCGCTTCCAGTTTCAGATTGGGCTCGCTGGCCGGACCATGGCTGCGCGCCTGGGCGAACAGATCATCCAGCGCCTGCAGCTGTTCGCCGTACCTGGGGTTGTCGACCATCTTCACGCTGAAGGTGCTGAAGTCGAACTCGGCCGCGCGTGCCGGTGGCCAGTTCAGCCAGATCCCGTCGTCAGCGCGCAAAAGCGCCTCTTCGGCGGTCCAGGCGTCCAGTTGCATCACCGCCGAGCGACCGGAGATGATCCCGCCGGCCGGGGCGATTTGCGCCGTGAGCACGCCGTTGAAGCGGGTTACCGGGAGCAGTTCGGAATCGACGTTATAGGCGTCGGCCGAGCGCACGCTGGGGTTGATCTCGCCCAACTCGCTGCTGTCCACCGTCGCCTTCACCGCGTCCACTTCGACCAGGCCGAGCGGTGAGTCGAGCAGGACGAGTCCGGGGTAGACGTGACGCCCGTCCAGTTCAATGCGCTGCGCATCGGCGGGCAGCTGCACCCGGGCCCCGACGGCGCTGATGCGGCCGTCGACGAACACCAGGCTGCCGGACTCGATGACCTCACCGTTGCCCAGGTGCAGGGTGCCGCCGATCAGTGCGATGGCTTCGCGCTGCGGTGGCGCCGGCGTCTGTGCGGCCAAGGCGCTGCCCAAGGTCAATGCACACAGGCCGCCGAGCAGCGCGAGAACGCGGGAATGCTGATTCCAGCGGTGTAGATCAATGCGCATGGCCGCCTCCCAGCAGATACTCATAGCCGCTCAGATCATCGCAGTGGAATCGCCGCGCCGGCTTGGGGCTGGGCGATTGGCTGGCGGCGCCGGCTGCCTTGGCCTCGTGCATCGCCGCCAGCAGACGGGCGCGCTCGGCGGCGATGCCGACTTCGGCGGCTTCGGCCAGATCGCGCTGATACTCGATACGGCCGTCGACCAGGGTGTAGTCGGCGCGGGCGTCGATGGACAAGGGCTGGGCATTCCACAGCACCAGATCGGCGTCCATACCGACCGCCACCGAGCCCATGCGCTGTTCCAGATGCAGCAGCTTGGCCGGGTGCAGGGTGACCAGCTTCCAGGCGTGTTCGGCGCTCAGATTGCCGTATTTCATGGTCTTCGCTGCTTCCTGATTGAGCCGTCGCGACATCTCCGAGCTGTCGGAGTTGACCGCGCTGATCACCCCGGCCTGCTCCAGCAGCGCATTGTTGTAGGGAATGGCGTTGACCACCTCCATCTTGTAGGCCCACCAGTCGGCAAACGAGGAGCCGCCGGCGCCGTGTGCGGCCATCCGATCGGCAACCTTGTAGCCCTCCAGGATGTGGGTGAAGGTGTTGACGGCGAAGCCGTGTTTCTCAGCGACCCGCATCAGCATCAGGATCTCGCTCTGCACGTAGGAATGGGCGCTGATAAAGCGGCGCTGATCGAGGATTTCCACCATTGCCTCCTGCACCAGATCCACCCGCGGTGCCGGGGTGCGCTGCTGCTGACTGCGCGACAGGGCGCGCCACTGCGCCCATTGTTCGCGGTAGCGCCCGGCTTGCACAAAGGCATCGTCGATAAACTGGGCGACGCCCATGCGGGTGCCCGGATAGCGCACCGATGCCGGGTTGCTGGCCGCCTTGACGTTCTCACCCAGCGCGAACTTGATGAAGCCGTCGGCGCCGTCGATCAGCAGCTCATCGGGCAGCACGCCCCAGCGCATCTTGATCAGCGCCGACTGGCCACCGATGGGATTGGCCGAGCCGTGCAGGATCTGCGCGGCGGTGACCCCGCCGGCCAGGTTGCGGAAAATGTCGACGTCGGTGGGATTGAGGCTGTCGCGGATGCGCACCATCGCCGAGTTGGTGGCGATGTCGTTGACGCCGTCGGCGGCGATGTGGGAGTGCTCGTCGATGATCCCGGCGGTCAGGTGGCGGCCGTTGGCGTCGATCTCCTGCGCGCCGCGAGCGGCCAGACCGCTGCCGATCTCGGCGATCTTGCCGTTGCGTACGCGTACGTCGGTGGCCTTGAGTATGCCGTCTTCGGTGTTGGTCCAGACTTCGGCATTGCGGAACAGGAAGTGGCCCTGCGTTGGGCGGGAGCTGCGGCCGTAGGCGCCCAAGGGGTAGGTGAGAGCGCCTGGTTCGGGCAAGGCTTTGGACACCTTGTCCTCACCGTCTTCGGCATCGCCAATGCGCTGCGCGCTCCAGCGTCCGCCGTCCACCGGGTCGATGCGATCGGCAGTGGCACGACCGGCCAGGCGGAGCTCGCCGTCGGCCAGATCGACATGGATCAGTACCCGACCGCGCTGCTGTTCCCAGCCGACCTTCTTGCTCTGCCCTTCGGGCGCATCAACGCGTTCGGCCTTGACCTTGGCGCGGCTGCCCTTGACCTCGATCAGATACTCGCCGCCGTTTGCGCGCAGCTGCCAGCGCCCGCGCAGATCCGCCTCCACCGGCCGAATCACATAGCGCTCGCCGGCCACCCAATTCTCGTAGATCTGCATCTGCTCATCGGCCATAGGCGCCGAGGTGAGCAGCAGATTGGCGCGGTAGCCGGCGGCGATTCTGCCCAGATCATCGGCGCCGATCATCGCTGCCGGAGCGGTGGTGAGTGCGGCCAGGGCCTGCTCGGCACTCAACCCGCGCTTCATTGCCGCGCGCAGGTTGGGCCAGAAGGCCTTGTATTTGTCCTTCTCCAGACCCTGGCTGGTGAGCGCGATGCGCACTCCGGCCGCGGCCAGCCGGGCCGGATTGTAGGGCGCCTGCTCCCAGTGCTGCAGCTCATCCAGGGTGGTCATCCGCAGCAGCGCGGGGTCGCTGCTATCCAGCGGTTTGGGGAAATTCAGCGGGAGCACCAGATCGGCGCCGGTGGCGGCAATGGCGGCGGCGCGTTGGTACTCGTCACCGCCAGCCAGATAGATGAAACGGCGGTCAAATTCATCGGCCACCCGCTGCGCGCGCAGCAGCTCGATCCAGCCCTTGACCGCGGTCAGCTGCGGCAGGCCGTCGGCAGCAATCAAACCATCCATGGAGCGATCGACGAAGGGATTGGGCGACTGCGCCGCATACCAGCGGGCGTCGTGGAAGGTTTGCCGCAGCAGGGCGACCGCGCCCATCTGCGAGATCGGATAGAACTGCGCGCTGCTGCCCTTGGCCAGGGAGTAGTGCACGCTGGCCCGCGGCGCGAACACTGCAGTTTGCGCCAGCCCGTCGTTGAGTGCGATCAGCGCGCCGGTGCCGCGGGCGATGCCGTCGGCGCGATGGCTAAGCACGCTGGAAAAGCCGATCCCGCGCAGCGCCTTGGCGGCTTCCGCGTTGGGGGCGAAGGCGTCTACCGCGTTGAATTGGGCCTTGATCGCCTCGTTGGCGCTGAAGGCGCCGGGAGTGGTGCTCTGCAGCACCTGCGGGGTGCCGAAGGAGAAGGGCTTGGGTAGCGCTGGCTCGGGTAGGCCGTAGCTGGAGTTGAGGTCGATGAAGCCCGCGTACAGATGTAGGCCGGTGACGTCGATGCTGGCGTAGCCCTCCGGCACGACGGCGTTGCTGATCGCCTCGATACGGCCGTCGCGCAGCAGCACGGTGGCGACCATGGGCGAGACACCCGGCGCGGCATGCACGGTTGCCCCGACCAGGGCGTAGGCGTTGGCGCGGCGATCATGGACATCGTTGGGCGCGAAGCCCTCGGGCAGATTGGTCGCCGCGACGGCGCTTGACCACAGACCCACCGCCACCAGGGCGGCACGTGAAAAGCTGGACATTGATGAATTCCCGATAGCGGCGGCCACCCCACGGCCGCCCGCGACCATACGCTGGCTGGCGTGAAAAGAGAAACGTCAAAGGTCACGGACTACACACCAGCCCGGCCTTTGAACAATCGCTGCTCACAAAGGCGCTAGCCTCTTGGCGTAAGCTCTAGCCTGGCTGATCGGGATACCCAAGATGCTGCGAGCTGCTCTGCTGATATTGCTTGCCACCGTCGCGGTGGAACTGCGCGCCAACGACCTGCCATTCGTGAACTGGGAAAACCACCCCGTCCACGCCCTCGATCGCAGTCCCGATGGGCGCTTGCTGGCCGTCGCCCATACCGCCGATCAGCGTGTACAGCTATTCGACATCAGCAGCGGCGCGCCGGTTCCGGTTGGCCACGTGGCGGTGGGCGTGGATCCGGTTTCGGTGCGGTTTCGCAGCAATGAGGAGCTGTGGGCGGTCAACCACATTTCCGACTCGGTCAGCATCATCGACGTGCCGGGTCGGCAGGTGCGAGCCACGCTGAACACCGCCGATGAGCCCTTCGATGTGGTCTTTGCCGCCGACCGCGCCTTTGTCAGCTGCTCGCAGGCCAATCTGATCGAGGTCTACGCGCTGGCCGATCTCAGCGCCGCGCCGCAGATCATCCCGATTGCCGCCGAGGATCCGCGCGCGCTGGCAGTGAGCGCTGACGGTACGCAGGTCTTTGCTGCGATCTTCGAGTCCGGCAACGCCACGACTATCCTCGGCGGCGGACTGGAGGACGACATCCTGGCCATCCCCAACGTGGTCAGTGATCCGCGCGGACCCTACGGCGGCGTCAATCCGCCGCCCAACAGCGGCGACGGCTTCGATCCGCCGCTGGACCCCACCGCCAGTCCGCCTGCGGTCGGTCTGATCGTGCGCAAGGACCAAAGCGGCCGCTGGATGGACGACAACGGTGGCGACTGGACCGAGATGGTCTCAGGCTCGTTGGCGCAGGCTTCCGGGCGGGTGCCGGGCTGGGATCTGCCCGATCGCGATATCGCGGTCATCGACGTGCAAAGCCTGCAGGTCAGCTACATCAGCGGACTGATGAACATCGGCATGGCGCTGGCGGTGCATCCGCTGACCGGTCAGCTCAGCCTGATCGGCACCGACGCCATCAACGAGGTGCGCTTCGAGCCCAAGGTCAACGGCGGATTTGTGCGGGTCAAGCTGGCCCAGGTCGGCGCCCAGCCCGGCGCGAGCAAGCAGATCGTCGATCTGAACAGCCATCTCAGCTACAGCCAGCCACGGGTGGAGCAGAGCCTGCGTGATCTGTCCATCGGCGATCCGCGGGCGATCGCCTGGCAGGCCGACGGCAGCCGCGCATTTGTGGCCGGCATGGGTTCGAACAACGTCATCGCCATCGACGCCGGCGGCCAGCGCATCGGCGCGCCCATCGAGGTCGGCGAGGGGCCGCTGGGTTTGGCGCTGGACGAGAGCAACGCCCGTCTCTACGTGTGGAATCACTTCGAGGCGGCGCTGTCGGTGGTCGACACCAATGCCGGCGTTGAGATTGATCGCTTGGCGGTGTTCAACCCGCTGCCGACAGCGATCCGCGAGGGTCGAGCGCTGCTCTACGACACCCACAGCACCTCCGGCCTGGGTCAGGCGTCTTGTGCTTCCTGCCACATCGACGCGCGAATGGACAAGCTGGCCTGGGACCTGGGAGACCCCTCGCAGCCGCCGGCGGATTTCGATCAGAACTGCATCACCGTAATCGGCAGCCCCGCGTGCGAGGACTTCCACGCCATGAAGGGGCCAATGACCACCCAGACGATGCAGGACATCATCGGCCACGAACCGCACCACTGGCGCGGTGATCGCACTGGCCTGGAGGAATTCAATCCGGCCTTCGAAGGGCTGCTGGGCGACGACGAGGAGCTGAGCGCCGAGGAGATGCAGCGCTTCGAGAACTTCCTCGCTACGATCAGCTTTCCGCCCAATCCCTATCGCAACCTGGACAATACCCTGCCCAGCGCGCTGCCGCTGCCCGGCCACTACACCTCCGGTCGCTTTGCCATGCGCGGACTGGAACTGGGTACCGGCAATGCCCAGCGCGGCTTGGACCTGTATACCCGACGCCTGCTGGACAGCCCCTTCAACTGCTCCAACTGTCACTCGCTGCCCACCGGCATGGCCACCAACGGCCCGCTGTTCATCGGCACCCTGGGCGTATCGGTGGGAGGCAGCATCATGCCCACCGGGCCGCACGGCGAAAACCACTTGGGCATCGTCAGCGTGGACGGCTCCACCAACGTCTCGATCAAGGTGCCGCATCTGCGCAATCAGTACGAGAAGGTGGGCTTCAACCTGCATCGCGACGACAGCTCCGCCGGCTTTGGCTACCTGCACGACGGCTCGGTGGATTCCATCTCCAGCTTCTTGAGCGCGCGCGCCTTCTCGGTACGCAATGATCAGGAAGTGGCCGATCTGGTCGCTCTGATGCTGGCCTTCTCCGGCTCGGAGTTCGAAGACCCGACCTTCTACGGCGGGGTCACCCCGCCCCAGTCCAAGGACTCCCACGCCGCGGTGGGCACTCAGCTTAGCTACAGCGGCGGTGCGGTGCCGGCGCTGGCTACGCAAATGCTCGATCTGGCCCGCAGCGGCAAGGTCGATCTGATCGCCCGCCAGGGCGAGGTCGGCTACGCCTACCGCAGCAGCGATGACAGCGTGCTCAGCTCGGCTGGGGCAGCCTTGAGCGTGGCCGACCTGCAGGCGCAGGCCAGCCCGGCGATGCCGCTGACCCTGACCCTGGTGCCGCCGGGCTTGGGCATGCGGTTGGCGGTCGATCGCGATGGTGACGGCATTGGCGACCAGGCCGAGCTGGCCCAGGGTTCCGATCCCGCCGATGCGAACTCGACCCAGCTGCGCCCGCGCGGCGGATTGTGGTTCAACCCGGCGCGCAGCGGGCACGGCTTCGACCTGCAGTTCTCCGGGCCGAACATGTTCGTGCTCTGGTACACCTATGAGGACGACGGCACCCCGGTGTGGTATCTGGCCTCGGCGCCCTACGCAACGCCGTGGGTGGCCGATCTGAATCGCTTCACCTGGAATCCGGATACCGGCTTTGTCGACTTCGTCACCGTGGGCCAACTCTCGCTGAGCTTCAGCGACGCTCGCAACGGCCAGTTCAGCTGGTCCATCGGCGAGCGCAGCGGCGTTGAGCCGGTGCAGCCGCTGACCGGCCACAGCGAATTCAGCCTGCCGGATCGCACCGGCGCCTGGTATCAGGAACAAGAGCCAGGCTGGGGTCTGAGCGTGCACACCGACGGCGATCTGCGGGTGGCCATCCTGTACTTCTACGACGCCGACAACCAGCCGCGCTGGACCCTGGGGCAGGGCGTCAACAGCGCCGACGAAGTGCTGACCATGTGGAGCTTCAGCGGCTTCTGTCCGGACTGCCAGGCCATCCCCACCAGCTTCGTCGACGCCGGCAGCATCCGCCTGCAGTTCGACGGCGCCCGCGCCGCCCAGATCACCACCGACACCTTCTTTGCCGGTCAGCCCAGCGCGCCCTGGCAGCGCGGGCCGGTGGCGATCATTCCGCTGTCGGACAAGGTTGTGATCGGGGCCGAAAAGTAGGTCCGGTTACCTGACCAGGAGCACTGTGCAATACCGCTCAGTGCCTCAGTGCCCCGCGCGCTTTATTGGCTGCCGCCCGCTGTCGTTGCCCCTTTGTCGCGTCCCCAGTCCAGCCGGATGTCCCAGGCGAAGAACAATGCTTCGGGCAGGGTCGGCGCGCTGTCGTTGTCGATGTGGTGGTAGACGTTGGCCGGCGGGGTGACGGTGGCGTCGCGGCCGTAGATGTAGTCCTGCTCGGCGACGATCACTCGATAGGCCTTGTTCAACTCCTGCGCGCGCTCGGGTGATGGGGTGATCAGCTGGTAGACGTCGGCGGCCTTGACCTTGTCGACGTTGACGCTGCCGTCGGGCAGGAACCAGCGCTGCAGCATTTCCATGTTGCTGCGGAACTCGCCGCCACCACCGACGCGCTGCAGGTAGGTGAGGATTTCACCATCGGCCGAGGCTTCGCCGCGGTTTGGCGCATCCGGCATGCCGTTGAGATCGATATAGCCCCAGCCGGCAGCGCCGTCGACCTTGCGCGGGAAGGCGAAGGTCTTGTCGATGGTTGCGCCTACCGAGGTGTGGCAGCCCATACAAAACAGGTTCTCCTCATAGGTCACCGCGCGCAGCTCGCCGTCACGGCCCTCGATGAAGCCATGGATGGCCCAGCCGAACTTGTTGTCCAATCCGTAGTCGCCCAGGAATGGATACTGGGGCAGATTGCCCAACTCCTTCTCAAAACCTTCCAGCTGATACTGGCGGCCGTAGACCACCCGGCCATAGGTCTTCCATTTGCGCATGTAGCGCACTTCCTTGATCCGCTTGCTGGGCACGATCTGGCCATCGGCGGCGACGCCCACATAGCGCACGGTGTGCAGAAACTCGGTGCCCAGCGGATACAGTGAGGGCTCCAGGTACTGATCGGCGGCAGCACCCACGTAGCGATCGAGCTTGGTGATCTCGCGCACCGTGCTGAGCTGACCGTCCGCATTCAGATCGACGCCGATGTGCTTCTCATCCAGCGGTAGGGTGGTGATGCGGTCCAGACCCTTGAGGTTGGCTTCGACGATGGCCAGGTTGGCCTGGTAGATGGTCTTGCGGTAGCCGCCGTCAGCGCTGCTGCGGAAGGCTTCCGGCAGGCGGATCATGACGTCGTCGGTGGCCCCATTGGTGGGCCAGAAGGTGCTCGGCAGCGGCTTGTAGTTGAAGGCCACCCAAGCGCTGCCGTCGCGGGCGAAACCATCGGCTTCGAAGGCCGCTGCGCCCAGCTGCAAGTCCTTCAGATCCGGGATCCAGCCGCCGAAGCCCGCTTCCTTCAGTCGTGCCGGCAGGGCGCTGTAGTTGTCCTGATCAATCCACTGGCGGATCTCCTCATCGCTGATCGCCGCCACCGCGGCGCTGCGGTCCTCGAACAGGTTCTGCCAGTGGTTGCTCATGCCCACATCGCTGAAGCTGTACGCCAGCTGCAGCTCGCCATCCTGCATGCGGTTCTCGCGACCCGGCACGCGGTCCTGGTGACAGACATAGCAGGGGTTGAAGCGACCCTCGGTGCGGGTATAGCACTGCGGCGGGATGATCGCCTCAGGATTGGCGGCGGTGTGAAAGGGGTGCACATCCGGCAGCGGTTTCGGCAATACCGAGTCGCTGCTGCGCAGATAGGCCAGCACCTGTTCGTGCAGTGCGGCGGCATCGGTGGTGGCGATCTCGGCGCGCAGGGGTAGGGCGAGCAGGGCTGGCAAGAGCACCAGCAAGGGCAGGCGGAAGGTGGTCATGTCTATGCTCAAAAGGCGCAGTGAGGGGAAACGGGAAAGGGCCAGTCGCAATAGCGCTGGCCCTGATCGCCTATTCGAAATCCAGCCCGCCGTTTGCACGGCGGGCCGGCTGGGCCCGACTAGCGAGCGTGGAAGTACGCCCAGGGGCTGACCGGCTTGGTCGAACGCTTGGCCGGCTTCTGGCTGTCGAGCATCTTCAGGAAGGCCGAACCGGCGTCGGCGTCGCCGCAGGTGCTGAGGTCGGTCTCGCCGCCGCAGGGCGGACGAATGGCATTGCGGATGTCGAATTCCCACACGGCATCACCCATGCCGCCGGATACCGCGTCCAGATCGGTGCTGGTCGGATGCTGCACCGCGATCAGGAATTTGGTCGGCGCCGCCGGATCGAAGATCATTCCGGTCGCTTCCGAACCGGCCACCTGGATGGACAGGAAGTGATCCAGCGATTCGGCCACGCCGTCGTTGTTGGTGTCGCGGGCGAACCAGACATCGCCGCCGATGTCCGAACTGTTCGGCGCATCTTCGATGATGTAGATGTTGCCCAGCGCGTCTTGGGCCAGATTGTCGGGCGAGTTGAGCACGCCGGTGGTGCTGGCCAGGCCGAGATTCTTCGGCGTGCTGCGCGAGGCGAACTGGCGCACCATGGCCTTGCCGCGGCCCAGCAGTTCAATGGAGATCACCGCAGCTTCCGAGGTGGTGGCGACATAGATCACTTCGTTGAAGTTGGGCAGCAGCGCCACCTCCATGTCCTCCGGACGACCGTAGGGCGTGCCGCCGGCGTCATCGGCGGCAACTCGGCCGCCGCGGGTCTCCGAGCTGCTGCGCGGATCATCGGTAGGGCCGTCGCGGAAGGGGTTGGCGATGCCGGCCAGCGGTGAGCCGTTGCGATTGGTGAGCGGTTGCCAGGTTGCCAGGCCGAAGCGGCTGGCGCTGCTGTTGGCGCCTTCGTTCCAATTTGCCGAGGCGACACCGCCGGTGGCGGCAAAGTCGTCCACCGAGAGCACAAAGGTCTGACCGCCGCCGGCGTAGTCACCGGGGGTGTTCAACACCAGCGCGTAGATGGAACCGGAGTTCCACTCGTCGATGTAGTAGATCACCTGATTGGGGAACTTGAGACTGAAGTTGACGCCTTCGTGAGCAACGTTGGCGACGCTCTGCAGTTCGCGGTAGCTCACATTCAGCGTCTCCGCGCGGGCCACCGGGTTGGCCGGCGCCCCCACCAATGGAAGGTTGCGGGTC
>JAUIFV010000163.1 GCA_030430155.1 Gammaproteobacteria bacterium | reverse complement strand
CACCTATTCCGATCAGCGCAATCAGGAGTGATCCATTCTTGTCGATCGATTCGTTCCGAGGCTCAATGCGGTTGGGACACTCTGGGACGCGGATGACAGTCTGTGGGGAGCAATCAGCGTTCTATTGCTTCCAAAGCCCTGTCTTGACTTTTGCTGTCCCGAAATCAGAAGCTGATTTCCCAAAATCGTGGCGATTCTATGACCATGTATTCTCTGTTCGCGGTAGTAGAGAAATAGATTTGCTGGGTTCGAGAATTGATGTAACTGTAATTCAATCCGAATCTACGGAGTTTCTTTTCTCCAGAGACAGGGGGTTGATAGTTATATCCGGAGTCATTGGTAAAGCGATAGGAGAGAAAGTCTTAGTCACGTCCCGGAATCGTGGATTTCCATTTTTCGACTGTGATTCTGCGAATCACGTTAGACCATTATCTGATAGATTCGGCCATAGTCCTTTCGTGCCAGTCAGTGATCTACCAATTTTTGGAGAGTGAAGACAAGACAATCAGACAGGCAGTGCGCCAGGTGAAGCTGGCAGAACATCGGAGGGGAAGTTCCTTCAATTGGTAAGGAAGGAAGCTGTGGAAGGAAGCTGGACAGGCAGTGCGCCAGGCGAAGCTGGCAGGACATGAACCAAAGGGGTCAGGTCCTCGATTGTACAATAGGCGATCGCACTGCTTCGGAGCACCCCAATGGCCAGGCCGATTCGAATCGAATTCGCTGGACTTCGAGAGGAAGCTGAAGTTCGACGCGCAGTTGGCCCCGGTTCCTAATCAAGTTTGTCGCCGATGAGCGCCGATTTCGGCTGAGGCCGGTGGTTTTTCGCTGAGTTCCCCACGGCCGCCCCTCCAGCCTTCGCCGGACGGGATCGTCGCCGTTGCGGCGACTAGCCCAGGCGCTGCAGTGGAACCAATTGGGTCTAGCATCGTAGCATCGTCCCAACTTGGCTAGCTTGATTGGCCACACTAAGCCTCATCATCCGCGCTTGCCGGCGGTTTCGTCGTCGACACGGCACGAAAGGGCCGAGAATCGACAGTGGCAGTGTTGTCGGTTGCGCGCCGGCCTCTAGGCGGCGTCTCCAACATGAGCCCGCCTTCCGGCCAGTCGTAGTCCAGACGCCGAGCGAGGCGCCGTTGCAGCAGTCGCCAGATGCGGAAGCAGCACTTGGATCTCGCTGCAAACTGGGAACGGACCGCGGCCTGCTGCTCTGCATACTCGAGTTCATCGACCCAGACGGCTACTCGCTGCCCCTCGGCGTCGGTCCACTTTGGCGCCATCCGCGACCACAACGCTCGAATGGCCCATGCTTCAGTCTTTGCTGAGCTATTGATCTCCATCCCGCAGGAGTAGAGGCATTCGACGACCAGCGACTGCAGTTCGAGCAGATCGCCCAACGCGGGGACTTCACGACCTTCTTGCTTCATTCGAACTTCTACCGGCCGCCGCCTAATGCGGACCCGAGGGAACAGTGATGTTCCGCCTGCCGGCGGGAGAATTCAACTGGAGTCTCAGCCCATACACGCAGAACGATTTGAGTGACCATAATCGTGCCCATAATGGTGTTTTGCGGAGAACACATCACAGCAGCAACAGATGGTTACGCGATTTCACCGCATTCTGTATCGGCAAGTAGCGAGCCCGGCCGATCGACTTCGAGCAAGGTGCCCGGGCGCTTTCAAACCGACCGCAGGCTTCACGTCGGTCAGTTGGACGGCACATCTCATGATGTGTTCGATGCAGACTCCTAGACCGCTTATTTCATGAGTCTTCTACTGCGGTCGCCGGAGAGCCGCCGTGGCACGGTCTGCTCCCTACAATCGACTACGCTCGGTAAGACGGGCATTCTTGTGTGTGTTCATCCGGGCTGCTCTCCCTCGTGTTGGTCCAGACAACCCACACCTTGGTGATGCAGCTCGGATGAACAACCTACTGAAACGTCACAGCTAGCGCTCGCCGACTTCCAGGCGCTCGGCTGCCCCGCGCGCGCTGACCTGTGGCGCGTAAATCAGCTCGATTCGCGGCCCCGGCCAGGCGTAGTCGCCGGGATAGTTGACCCGGGCCAGATAGCGAACCTTGTTCAGCCCTGGGCTCAGCCCGGGGAGCAGGAAGCGGTTCTCGGTACCACCCAGTTTGACGCTGCCCCAGTAGTATTCCGACTCGCCCGCCAGCCGCGGATCAACGCCCCCTTCGAGCGTGGGATCGATAGCCACCAGCCCGCCAGGCAATGCCTCCACCAGCGCGGCGTGAGAGACCGCCTTGGCCGCTCGTATCTGCAGCTCCACCTGAATCCAGTCACCGACTCTCGCCGCAGACCCGGCAGCTAACCATTCGCCATTCCGGAACAGCCGATAGTGTCGGTCGATGCCAATGGCCGAGCCTTCTGCGGCAGCGGTGCGCAGATCCAGCGGTCGGCTGAATGCGATCTCATAGCTCGCCAGCGACGATTGCGCTGCCGCAATGTCTATCGATATAGGCTGATCCGTTGACCATTCCTGCTGCAGGCGCAGCGTTTCGCCACGAGCGCGCAGCGTCGCCTGCTTACTGGTCGATCCCAGTCGAGCCCGTACCTCGGCGGCCCCGTCGGTCAGCCACCTTGTGGCGAAGGCGTCCGCCGCTTGCAGGCAGTAGCGGATGCTCTCGTGATTGCGCAGCGGCAGGGTGCTGCCCCAGGCACTGTAGAGCTCGCCAAGGGCGCGCTGCTGGACCAGCAGTGCGTCGTCGCCAAAGTCGCTCACAACCAGTGCGCGCAGGGCCAGACAGCGCTCTGCTGTACTGGGCAGCGCAGACCAACGATTTCCAGATGGGTCAGCCGGATTCGTCAGAAATTCGCGGAGGCGCCGCTGTGCCGATCGCAGATCCTCCGTGTGCGTATCGCTGTCGGCCAGGAACAGGCTCAGACGTGCACTGGCTTCCACCGTCATCTCCGGCTCGGCAAGCAGCGCACTCAGCGCTTGCTGCGTGGGCTTGCCAGAAAGCCAGCGCCAGCTCAGCCGCTGCGCCGCCAGAGTGCTGGCCGGCAGATACTCGGGGACGCCCTGCGGCGACTGCCAAATGGCCTCGGCGTCGACGTCGGGCGGCGCGGCCAGCGCCACCCCGGCATGCTCGAGTTCGGCCAGTAGCAGCAGCACTCGGCGGCTGAGTCGAAGGTCAGGCTTATCGGTTGGCCCCGGGTAGCGGATCCAGCCCTTGTTCAACCGATGCTTTTGCAATAGCTGCTGGGCTTGCCTGACAAAGGGTGCCGTTTCCGTTGCCCGCCCCAGCTTCCGGGCCAGGCTGGCGCTGAGTAGCTGATCCAGGGCGTTGTCCGGCATCCAGGGATCGCGCGCCAAGGCCTCGGCAACCACGCCGCCCAGTCCGAACAGCGGATCCATTCCGATGCTGAGCGTAATTTCACCGCTGCTGGATTCTGCCTGCAGCTGATCGGCCTGCAGCCCGATTCCCGTCTTTGGGATCAGTCCGATCTGGCGCCTGGTCTGGATCTGCACCGGATCACGAATCTCCAGCGCGCTGAGCATGCCGTCACTGAGCTGCTGCGTGTCGCTGCCGGCCGCGCGGGTCCACCAGCGCAGTGAACCGGGTGCGTTGGCCTCAATATCGAGCTGCAGCTGAGCCGCTTGGTTGGGCTCCGGCACCAGGCTACGGCGAGTGCTGGCGGCCAGCGCCGGTGCCTGGATCTCCCACTCCACCGGTGCCGACAGCTCCATTGCGCAGTACAGGGCGGCGCTCAGCCGGCTGCGGTCGCCCGGATACAGATAGCGGGGCCCGTCGGTTTGCAGCGCCAGTGGCTGGCGCGCATCGGTGGTGGCGGCCAGCTGCTGCACGGCCAGCTGCGGATTCCGGGCCACCGCCTCGAAGCGCCAGCGGGTCAGGTCATCGGGAAGGCGGACCCGGAACTCGCGGTGTTCTCCCGGCTGCAGCAGCTCGCCGCTACGCCACCAGAAGGCGCTGGCGAAATGGCGTCGAATGCCGTCAGGGATGCCCGTGGAGATGTTCGCAAGGCCATTGTCAGTCAGCCGTGGTTGCAGATCAGCCGCCGGCCTATTGAGATCAGGATCGAGGAACGAACCGCTGGGACTCCCACCGGTGGTTTCCACGGTGAAGAGTTCGGTGTCATTGGCGCACTCCAGCTCGAAACAGCCGTACTGTTGCAGCAGCGTGCGAAATCGCGGCGCCTGCGGATAGGGAAGCGTACGCGCTGCCCACCAGGCGTCGATGCGGCGGGCCTGCATGGCGCTGGGCAGCAGTCCGCTGAGCGCGTCATCGTAGGCGCTGATCAGCAGATCCAGCGGCTGGTCGTGAATTGAACGGATGCGCACCAGCACCTCGTCGCCGGGCTTGGCCTCGGCGGGAAGCTCCAGCTCAAACAGCTGCGGCGGTGAGGGCGCAATCTGCAGCTTTGCCGCTTCAATCATGGCGCGCTCCAGCGGCCCGGAGCCCGGGGCGGGGATGACCACCACGTTGATACGCAAAGCGCCGGCCAGATCCGCCGGCGGTTGCCAGTGGAGAGGCTGCAGGCGCTGCTCCAGGCGCTGCCATTGGGCATCCACAAGGCCCTGATCGTCGCTGACCAAAATCACCGCCTGGGCCTGATCGTAAGGTTGGCTTAGACCCATCTCGACCCGCTCGCCGGGTTGCCATAGCCGCTTTCCCAGCACCAGGCGCGGCGGGCGTCGATAGTGGACCGCGCCGTAGCCCCGGTCCGCGACCTCAAGCGCAAATTCGCTGGTTTCAAATCCGCTGGCGCTGAGCCGTATCCGATAGTTGCCGGTATCGGCAGCGGTCCAGTCGCAGTCGGCATAGCTGTCGGCCAGCAGCTCGCAACGTTTGACCACGCGATCGTCGTCCACCTGCTGCACTTCGATCAGCGCCTGGACGCCGGGCATCTGGGCCAGGCTGCGCGCATCCACGGCCAGAGCACGAAGGTTCAGCTCCGTGCCCGGATCCTGGACGTGATACCCCAGCCCCGCCAAGCCCAGATAGCGCGCCCGCCGGGTCAGGATCACCGTCTGAGGCGCGCTCAGCCTGGACCCTGGAAGCTCTCTGGGCGCGACCGCGACGCTGCCGACGTAGAACTCGCAAGGGCTATCGCCCATCTCCAGGCGGCTGAAACTGATGCCGTTGCTGTCGGTGCGCTCAAGCGCGAAGTACAGCGCTCGCGCCCGATCACAGCCCGCAGTCTGGCCGTCCTGATCTGGATCGTCCGCGTAGAAGCGGAAGCCCGGGAAACGCTGCGCCAATGGATCCCGCTGCGGATGCAGGCGCCCCACCAACGACAGCGGTTCCCCCACCAGCGGCTCACCGGAAGTGCGCTTGACCTGCACGCTGAGCGGGACGGCGTCGCCAGTCACGATCGCACCCTGGGGCATGGTCAGTTCCAGCTCCAGCCGCGGTGCGCTGTGCTCAACCACCGGGATACGGAGGGCGCGGAAATCGACGCTGAGTTCGATGCCCCAATCCGAGCCATCGACCGGGAGATCGAATTCGCCGCTGTAGCCGCCGAAAGCGTCCCAGCGTGCCTGGACGCTTTGGAAGGTAGTGCCGTCGCGGCGCAGCTTGATCTCGAAGGCTTCGCCTTCGATGCCATAGGTCTTTTGATCTTGTGATTCGATACGCGAGGCAAACAGCCGAAAGCGCACCCGGTCGCCATGGCGGTAGATCGGCTTGTCGGTATACAGCGCCAGGGCGCCGCCGGTCATTTCCCAGCGGGTGTAGCGCTCGTGGCCGTGAACCTCGTAACCCAAGCCGTAATCACCGGATAGATCCAACACCGCCGCCTGGGCATCGCGCTGCGCCACCAGCAATAGATGCTCGTCGCTGAGCGGGTCTGGTAACGCAAGACTGACAAACCCCGAGCATCACTGCGGCCCCGGGCCAGTCGCTTCTGTCCGGCCAACAAGCGCAGCTCCACACCGGCTGCCGGGCCGCCGTCATCCAGATTGGAAACCACCACTATGAGCTGCTGCCCGACCACCAGGGTGTGCAGTCCGAAGTCGGTGACCGCGACGCTCGCGCCTGCCCGCAGGCTCTGCCGGTAGGCGTCAGCCTGTTCATCGGAAAACCCTGCCGACAGGATGGTGCTTTCGGCAGATTCCGGCAGATCGGAGGTCGCCCTTCCGATCAGCGCGACATCGTTGGGGAAGGGCAAAGTGACGTTGGCGGCCTCGCCAAGCAGCGGATCGGTGGCGAGTACCACCCGTTCCCGTTGAACTGCGCCGTCGGCCAGCGTCCATGTCATATCCGCACCGATCTGATCCTGTCCACGCAGGAACATTCGCGTGCGCTGCGGATCGCCGCGGCGGAGCGCGGTGTACTTTGGTGCCATGGCGACCATCGGTTTCCAAGCAACGGTCTTCCAGGTCACTTCGCGGCTACTGGCCGATTCACCGAACACGCCAACGGGGGCCTCGCCCAGCGGCAGCCGGTAGGAGGAAACCGGCCCGGCACCGCGCAACTTCAGAATCAACTTCTGCAGCTCCAGCCGCTCGGGGAACTGGTACTGGAAGGTACGTGCAAATACCGGGACCGGCGCGACGGGTGTTTCGACGGTCAGGGGTTGCGGCAGTGCGTTGCTGATCGCCTCCAGCGCGGCGGGCGAAATTGGGCCGCTGAACTGCAGCGACAGCGGATGCTCCGGAGGGCACTGCTCGGTGAGTTCGGAATACTGATTGGTGGATACGTCGAAGCAGCCTGCCTGCACCTCAACCGCGGTTGGAGCAGTGAAGGTCAGGATCAGATCGCCGTTCTCCCGGTCCACCGGCTGATTGGTGAGCTTCCCTTCGCTGCTGGCCAGTCCACCAAACAGGCGCATGTCCAGCGTTTGTCCCGGCTGCGGCAGTCGCTCCAAGCGCAGCTGCCAGGCATGGGTGACACGGGCACTCCACCAGACATTCCGTGCGCCCTCTGGTAGGTACAGGGGCATCGCGGGCCAGTTGTGACTGTTGAAATCCAGCCGCTTGATCGGGCCGGTAGACCGCAGCGTGTAGTTCACCGGTTCGGAGTCGATAGTGACCCGGAGCGCCTTGTGGATGGACTCCTCGCTCAGCGCCATCGGCGCAAGCACCCGCAGCAGATGGGGATCGGGCTCCTCCCAGTCCGGCTTTACGCGCAGCGCAGGCAGCGGCGTGGGCAGCACCAGCTGGTGGCCAGCCAGCGGCTCGCCCTGTTGATCGATGAGGCGATCTTCAGCCAGCGCCAGATTCAGCCGCGATGCCAGAGCGATGCCTTTGCGCTGAACCTCATAGTCGACGCTGCAGCGCAGTTCATGCTCGTTCAGTATCAGGCATTCCCAGGGCAGCGGCGGTTCGCTGCTGAAGATGCCCTTGAGCTGGACGTCGCCGAATGTCGAGACCGGGCGGGCGCTGTACAAGGTCAGCTCCGGAATCGGTCCATTGCTGTAGCCGATCTCGCTGAGCCCCCAGTCCGCCGCATTTGCTGCCCAGGAGTACGTCAGCAGCAGCCACAACAGTGCGCATTTCCCGATTGCCCTCATCGCAGCCCCGGTTCATCTAATCGGTTCAACATGAGCGACTTGCCGTGATCAGGCAAGCGCTGTTTCTGCTGCGGTTTCATAGCGCCAGCCGAGCGCACCGCGACAGACCGCTCGGCGGACCGCCTTGTGCCACCATAGGCGCCCCTTCAACCCTCCGTTGCCGATGAATCCCCAGTTCACCCTGGCCAGCTACTTGTCCGATCCGCAGGCCTTTTTGTTCAAGATCGAAGCCAATGCCGAGCAGGCGCTGGTGGTGCGGTTGAGCGATTCGGACCTGCAGGCGGCGGCTTTTGTCGATGATCGGATGCTGCAGGTGCAGCGGCAGGCGGTGTGGATGCCGCTGGCCGAGCTGCTCAGCGAGGCGCCGCCGTTGGCGCCGCCCGCGCCGTCGGCGATCTTCCATATCGGCCACTGTGGATCGACGCTGCTGTCGCGCATGCTCGGCGCGCTGCCGGCGGTGCTGAGCATCCGCGAGCCGCTGGTGTTGCGCACGCTGGCGGATTTGAAGCGTGTTGATGCGGCCACGGCGCGCTTCGATGCCGCCGCCTGGGAACGTTTGCTGCGCCGTTGCCTGGCGCTGCTGCAGCGACGCGGCGCGGATCGGCAGCAGGTGGTGGTGAAGGCCACCAGCAGCTGCAATGGCTTGATTGCCGACTGGCTGAATTGTGACGGCCAGGCCCGCGGCGTAGTCATGCACATCGATCTGCGCAGCTATCTGTGCACGATGTTGAAATCGCCGACCTCGCGTTTTGATGCGGAGAACTTTGTCGCCGCACGGCTGGCCGATCTGCATACTGCGCTGGGTGAGGACGCGCTACGCCTGTATCAGCTCAATCAAGCCGAACGCATCGCGCTGGGCTGGATTGCCGAGATGCAGCGCTTCGGGGCACTGGCCGAGCGGCATGGGGGGCGCCTGCTGCGTTTGGATTTCGCCGACCTGCTGGCGGACCCGAGCGCGGTCCTGACCCGGGTCGCTGCGCATCTGCGAATCGACGCCAGCGCCGCCGCCGTTGCCGCCGCCCTGGGCCCGCAGATCAGCGGCCGCTACGCCAAGGCCACTGATCACCCCTACAGCCGCGCCGACCGCCAGGCCGATCTGCAGACCTCCGCTGAGCTCTATCCCGGCGAACTGCGTGCCGGCCTGGACTTCGCTGCGCGCCTGCTGCAGCGCTATCCGGCGCTCGCCGGCCTGCGGGAGTATTTCGGCCCTTAGCCTGATGGGGAGGGCCCAGGGCTCAGGGCCCAGAGAAAGCGTTGGAAATGCAGTGCATTGCCAAAGCTGCGATCCCCAGGGGCGTTCAAAAGCCGAAACCGGCGACGCTGTTGATCTACTGGGCCCTGGGCCCTGAGCCCTGGGCCCTTGGCGCCTTCAGGCCTCGTCCCAAAGCCGCAGCAAATTGGTATAGAGCTTGTTCGCCATGTCCTCTTCGGGGCTGCGCGGGGCGACGTCCTGGACCCAGCTGGTGAGCTGGCTGACCAGCCCCATCAGCTCGCGCTGATCATCGCGGCGTATGCGGCTTTGCACGGTGGTCACTGCGCCCCAGCGGGTGCCGCGGGTGACCGGGTTGACCCGATGCATGGTCGCCGCCGAGTAGACCACCGCGTGCCCTTGCGGCAGCTTCACCGGGGTGGCATCTGCGCGATCGCTGTTGACCACCAGTTCGCCGCCGTCGTATTCGCCCAGCGCGCTTAGGAACACCGTCACCGACATGTCGCCGCGGATCGGCGGATCCCCTGGCAGCAGGGCGTGGTCCATGTGGTCGTGGTAGTACATGCCGACGTCGTAGCGGTTGAAGACCATCGGCCGGACGTGGCGCGGCAGCGCCAGCACGGTGAAGTGCGGATGCCGGTTGAGGGCGGCATATACCAGCTGCTGAGCCTCGGCGATTGCCGGATCGCTGACTTCACCCTGCATGTTGCGCTTGCGATAGTCGACGCTGGCGCCGGCGCTATGCCGGCCATCGACGAAGCGGCCGCGGGCGAGCAGCTCGCGCACTTGGGAGCACTGCTCCAGACTGAGCAATTCGGGAATGTAGAACATGATCGGTCCGCTACAACGAGGTCAATATCGGTGGCTGAGACTAGTCGCCGTCGGCCGCCCAGCCCATCGGTGCACCCAGGGTCTGCATGGTGCCTTTGCGATGGGTGGTGCGCACGGTCTCTTCGCCGTTGCGGCGCATCGCGACCCACTCATCGCGGTGATGACAGACGCGGCGCAAGTTGCGGCTACCGGTGACCGGCACCGCCTTGCAGACCATGATCGAATCGTCCTCGGTGACCCGCTCGCCGTCGCGCAGCGCGGCCACGCGACGATCTTCCGTGACTTCGCTGGCGGTGTCGCTGCTGATCAGGGTGGCTGGCCCAGACGCGCAGCCACCGATGAGCAGCGCTGCGATCAGGGAACCCAGAGCTGTTTTCATCAGACCGGCTCCTTGTCCTCAGCCCCCCATTCTACGCCGAAGTGGCCGATCTGCCATGTGACCAACGGTCCAGGAGCGGTTGCGCGTTGCGGACATTACGGTCCGCGGACCAATCGCCGCCGCGTCCGCGACGGGTCTAATCGCCGCGATTGCCTCGGCCAGCGTCAATGTCGCTGTTACGAATGCCCAGGTTCTCGAAGTGAAAGGTCGGACCCTGCTGGGTGGTACGGACAGTGTCCTCGGCGTTGCGGCGCATCGCTGCCCACTCGGCGCGCGTGTGGCAAGCACGCCGCATGACACGACTACCGGTGATCGGGATGGACTTGCAGATGCGGTCGTTGTCTGCCGGATCCACATCACCGCTACGGATCACCGAAACGCGCCGCGACTCCATGCCGTTCTCTTTGCTCACGATCGTGCCATTGCTGGCGCAGCTACTGACTCCCAGCACGGCTACTGCGTAGATCATCAACCGAAACATCTTGCCCCCCGTGGCGGTTCCGAATGGAGGCTTTACCTTAGCTATACGGTCGTGTAGGGCATCGAGCAGAAATTGCGTGCTAGGCCAGGCCGCAAGATTCGCCTCAGTACTGGTCGGGCCAGGCGTAGATTACAAAAGGCCGCTGGCCTGCCCGATCAGACAATGCCAGCGGCCTTTTACGGCAGTAAGACGAAGGCTTAGCCGCCGCCGCCCTGATTCTCGAAGTGACCGGTCGGCCGCTGCTGGGTCGTACGCACAGTCTCTTCGGCGTTGCGGCGCATTTGCGCCCACTCGTCGCGGGTGTGGCAAACCCGCTTCATGGTGCGACTGCCCGTCATCGGCGTTGATTTGCAGATCACGTCGCTGCCCGGGCCCGTGGCCGCGGTAGAACCATTCTGCGCCGTCGCTGAGGCCTGCCGCACACCGGAGTTGGAACTCGCGCAAGCCCCCAGCGCGAACGCCAGGCCAATTATCAACAAAGTACGTGTCATTTTTTGCTCCCGTGATTGTGTCGCCATGGCAAACCGCCACCGGCAGCCGTCGCCTATCGACAACTACCGCAAAACCCAAGCGCGCTGACGGTGCCCGGCCCTTGCTGCGTCCCCCCAAGCCTAACAAAGAATCGGCACCGCAAACGTCAACACGCCAATACGCAAGAAGCGACCCAGAGCTGCTTCCGGTGCACAACGATCGCGCAGGCGCCGCGCGCTTGCCCTTACAACCTATAGTAATGAGTGTGTGGTCACGGCCGCAGCGCAGCGCCGAACCCGGTCGCCGTTGGCAAAGGCAGTACTGGTGCGTCCAGGCTGGGCGCATGAGCCGACGATAG
>JAUIFV010000162.1 GCA_030430155.1 Gammaproteobacteria bacterium | reverse complement strand
GCGCTCGGACGGTGAGGTTGGAAGACGAGCGGCGGACGAGCGCGAGGTTCTCGCGCAAGCGCTCGACGGACGCGCCCATGTCGCGAATCTGTGACGCGCGCTGCGCTTCCTGAGGCTTTGACCCTGGAGAGTTTCGACCAGCGGGTAAGTGCGTTGACGCCCGCTTCAGTGGCGCTGTAGCCCCGCTGCTGGTTGAGCAGCAGCGGTATGTAGATCTCGGTGGTCGCGAAAGCCGCGGCCACCAAGCCGCGCAGCGCAATCACGCTGGGCAGTCCGCGACGCATGCGCAGCACCCCGGGCGGGAGCAGTCGCGCGCCCAATGCGGTCATCGCCAGCAGCGCCAACGCCGCCAGAGTCCAGGCCAGGACGGTGTGGTCTTGACTGAGTTGGTGCACCGCGGTCGCCGCCAATGCGGCGCTCAGCGCCAGCCACAGCCGCCGTCTAGAGGCGTGACGGTCGCTGCCGGCGCCATCAGGCGCGGGCAGCTCACGCAGCCCCGGTGCCAACAGCAGCACGCAGGGCAACACGGCCAGCGGGGCGATCCAAAACACCCAGCGCCAGCCCCATCCTTCGACGATCAAACCGGCCAGCAGCGGCCCGATCAACGCCGGAATGATCCAGGCGGCGGCAAACAAACCGAAGATCCGCGCGTGCAGCCGTGCCGGATAGGCTTTGCCCACGCAGGCGTACAGCGCCACCGACTGCATGCCCACGCCCAGTCCCATCACCGTGCGACCCAGCACCACTGCGAGCATGTCCTGCGCGGCACCGGCGATCAGCAATCCCAGCACAAACCAGACCAAACCAGACCAAAGCGGCGCTGCCGGACCGACCCGATCGGCCTGGTCACCGGCAAGCACCATACCCACCATGGACGCGGCCATGGCGCCGCCGAAAGCCAGCGGGAAATAGTGCAGGCCGTCCAGCTTATCGGCGACCACCGGCATCGCCGCGGTCACCGCCATCGCCTCAAAGGCCAATACCGAGACCAGCGCCAGCACGCCGATGGTCATCGCTCTAAAGGGTTGATCCAGCACACTCATGGTCAGCGCCGCAGTGGTGATTATTTGTATTCCAGGACAGTTCCAGGCGAGACTAATACCTCAACTTAAGTTGAGGTCAACAGCATGCTAGCGATCGGTGAATTCGCCCGCCGCGCCGGGGTCAGCGTCGCCACCCTGCACTTTTATGAACGCAAGGGATTGCTGCACAGCCATCGCTCTGGTGGCAATCAGCGCCTTTATGAACGTCAAAGCCTGCGCCGCATCGCCTTCATCCGTGCCGCGCAGCAGGTCGGATTCACGCTGACCCAGATCGCCGCGGCGCTGGACACGCTGCCCGCCCAGCGCACCCCCAATCGTCAGGATTGGGCGCGCTTGAGCGCGCAATGGCGCGAGGACCTCGACCAGCGCATGCGCGCGCTGCAGCAGCTGCGCGATCAGCTCGATCAATGCATCGGCTGCGGTTGCCTGTCGCTGAGCAAGTGCAGCCTGTTCAATCCCGACGATGAGTTGGGCAACGACGGTGCGGGCGCGCGGCGCTGGTCCTAGCCCGCATTATTCATAAACCTTCTACTGCGGCCTCCGCAGGCGCACTGGGGCGCGGCTTGCTCCCTCCGATCGACTCGACGTACTGCAAGTACGCCTTCATCGATCTTCGGTCCGCGATCCGCACCCCAGCACGCCCGCGAAACCCTCGCTACGAACGTTCATGAATAATGCGGGCTAGCACGTGACGTGTTTGCCCGGATTCAGAGGAAGATCTGCCCCTGGCGGGTCACAAAGAAGGGCGTGCCCAGATTCAGGGCCGGATTGCGCGCGAAGGGGACGAATACATCCACCGCCTCACTGTCCTCCGATTCACAGGAAACCAGGATGCAGGGGCCTTCTTCGCCGTTCTTGGGGTGCTTGACCGTCACCGGCGCGCAAAACGCACAGGCGGACAGCTCACCGGCGTCCGCGGCGGTCTTGAATGTCCGCATCAGCACTTCGATACGCTGCTGCAGAGGCGCGTCGGGCTGCAGACCGGACGGCTTGCATAGGCCCACCTGGCCGGTGCGATTCATTTGCGCGCCGGTGACCGGAAAGTCCGGGTTGTTTTGCAGGTGATAGCCCGCCATCCGGGCGAGGACCCGAACCAGCTCCGATTGCGATTGATTCAGCTCCATCCAGATCCTCAGATACGGTTCGATGGCAACAACGAGAGCCCGCCCGCGGCCCACTTGCGTCTACACGCGCAGTCCCAAGATACTCGAAGCGGTGCAAACGCGCACGCAACCGAT
The DNA here is from genome assembly GCA_030430155.1 of Gammaproteobacteria bacterium. GTDB lineage: Bacteria > Pseudomonadota > Gammaproteobacteria > Xanthomonadales > SZUA-5 > SZUA-5. The sequence continues at coordinate 8,947 of JAUIFV010000162.1, read as the reverse complement.
GGGACCGATCAACCTCCGTCATGAGTGAAGCCGAGAGCCACCACCCGCTGCGCATCCTGCGCCAGGTTGGCGTATTCCAGTTCAAGCTGCTGCTGGATGCCCTGCGCGACGTCAGTCTGAGCCCGCTGTCGCTGCTCGCCGCGCTGGGCGATCTGCTCAAACTCAGCCCCGCTGACGATCCTTACTTCGATCGGGTACTGGCGCTGGGTCGGCGCAGTGAACACATGATCGATCTGTGGCGCAGTGATCGGCGAGCCAGCCGTGGCGAGGTGGACAACATGGTGGACCGCCTTGAGGTGCTGCTACGCGACGAAAACGCCCGCCGGCAAGCCCCGGCCAAGCTACGGATCTGGGCGGAAACCACGCTGGATCAATTCAAGGCGCGCGCAGAAAACGCCGATGCGGAGCCGCCAACGCTGCCCCCACCGCCACCGCCTACAGCCAAAAGCTAACCAAACACCCGATCCAAGCGGGCAAATACCTCTGCACGGGAGAAGGGCTTCTTCATGAAATCGTCTGCGCCGATCTTCTCGGCCCAGAACTTCTCCGTGGCCTGCTCGTTGCCGCTGATCATGATCACCGGAATGTTCGCCGTCAGTGGCTCCTTGCGCAGTGCGCGCAGGGCGGCAAAGCCGTCCATTCCCGGCAGGACGATGTCGAGAAAGATGACGTGGGGCTGCTTCTCCTTGGCCATCTCGATGCCCGACTCGCCGTCGAAGGCCTCGATGGGCTCGTAGCCGTTTTGCTCCAGCATCCGGCGCAGCAGAGTGACCACGGTGGTTGAATCGTCGATGACCAGCACCCGAGTGCCCTTGCGCACCCGTGAGCGCTGCTTGGCGCGGCGGTCTTCCTTCTGCGGACCGCCTCCGAAGATGCGCTTGAGTAGTTCAAACAATGCGGTCATCGGTTCCCCTCATTTCCTGGCGCCCTCCTGGCGGCCTACCGGTGGAGTGTAGCCCGCCCAGCCGCCTATGCACACGACGACTGGCACGCAGTTCAGCCCGTAGCCGATGATCAGGCCGCGACCCGTCGCTCAGCCATCATTTTCACGAAGCGCTGGAACAGATGGGCGACATCGTGCGGCCCCGGACTAGCCTCGGGATGCCCCTGAAAGCCGATCGCCGGCGCGTCGTCGAAGGCCAGTCCCTGCAGAGTGCCGTCGAAGAGCGAACGATGGGTCGCGCGCAGATTGGCCGGCAGGCTTTGCTCGTCCACCGCAAAACCGTGGTTCTGACTGGTGATCAGGACCTTGCCGCTGGCCATCTCCAACACCGGATGATTGGCGCCGTGGTGACCGAACTTCATCTTGCTGGTACGCGCACCGCCGGCCAGGCCTAGCAGCTGGTGCCCGAGGCAGATCCCGAATAGCGGCAACTTGGCGGCGAGCAGAGCACGGATCGCCGCGATGGCGTAGTCGCAGGGCTCCGGGTCACCGGGCCCGTTGGACAGGAATACACCATCCGGATTCATGCCCAACACCGTCTCGGCACTGGTTTGTGCCGGGACCACGTCCACCCGGCAGCCGGCGTCAACCAACAAACGCAGGATGTTGCGCTTGACCCCGAAGTCATAGGCGACCACGTGGAATTGCGCATCGGCCGCTGGCCGCGCGCTATTGCTGCTCAGGTCGTGGGTACCTAGCTTGAACTGGTAGGCCTGCTTGGTGCTCACCTGCTTGGCCAGGTCGGCGCCGGCCAATCCTGGGAAGGCCCGCGCTGCGGCAACCGCTGCCTCGGTATCCAGGTCCTCGCCGCTGACGATGCAGCCGCCCTGCGCACCGCTATCGCGTAGCGCCCGAGTTAGTGCGCGGGTGTCCAAGTCGCTGATCGCCACCGCGCCGTGGGCACGCAAATAGTCGTCCAACGATTGCGTTGCACGCCAGTTGCTGGCCCGTTTGGATGCGTCACGGACGATCAAACCGGCCGCCTGCACTCCGGCCGACTCGTCGTCATCGGGGTTGCAACCGACATTTCCGATATGTGGGTAGGTGAGCGTGACCAGCTGCTGGCAGTAGGACGGATCGCTCAAGATCTCCTGGTAGCCGCTCATCGCGGTGTTGAAGACCACTTCGCCCACTGCGCTACCGGTCGCGCCCAATGACCTGCCGTGAAAGAGCTGGCCATCGGCCAGAGCGAGAACGGCGGGCACAGCAGCCATGGGCGATCACCTTTGCGGTCGTAGTTGCGGCGCGCGGATGATACGTGAAGGCGGCGGCGCCACAAAGCGCAAGGCCGCCCGAATGCCTGTCACGAGTCATCCCGGCGCCAGGGCTTGGGACTCCCTGAACAATGCACGCGGCCGCGACGGCACCTGAGAAGTTCGCCAGTAAGGCGGGCGTCGCAGGTCATAGCCTGCGCTCTGGGCAAGACGTCCAACGCAGCTGGCGGGCTTCTCAGGCGTCGTCCCGAAGGGTTGCGGCCCAATCGCCTGCTGCGGCGTTGCAGCCCTCAGCCATAGAATGACTATGCCTGTCGGGACTGCGCCTACCAGCAGACGATTTGGACTCGCAACGCGGCTCGCGTGCATTATTCAGAGAGTCCCTTGGTTAGTCGCCCAAGGCCTTTTCTATCGCGCTGACCAGTGCAGGGTCATCCGGAGTGATCTTGCTGGGGAATGCGGCGATGAAGCGACCGTCTCTGGCAATCAGGTACTTGTGGAAGTTCCACTGCGGCGCCTGACCGCTGGCTTCGGTCAAGGCGCGATAAAAGGCGTCGGCCTGATCGCCTATCACCGTCGTCTTCTCAAACATCGGAAACCGCACGCCGTAGGTCAGGGTACAGAACTCGCGGATCTCCTCCTCGCTGCCGGGCTCTTGGCCCATGAAGTCGTTGGAGGGGAAACCGGCGACCGCAAAGCCCCGCTCCGCATAGCGCGCGTTCAGCGCTTCCAAGCCTTCATATTGAGGCGTGTAGCCACACTTACTGGCGGTATTGACCACCAGCACCACCTGATCGGCAAAGCGTTCACAGAGACGAACCTTGTCGCTGCGTTCGGCCAGCGGGCGAAACTCGTAGTCCATCAGCGGCGCGCAGCTGGCGCGGAGCGATTCGCTGGCCGCAGCCAGCGCAATGGCCACGGTAAGGGCGTAGCAGACGGTGGAATTCATCATTGGCATCTCATTCAGATACAGCCCGCAGTTTATGCGCTGATGACGTGAAATCAGTGGCAAGTCTTGGTCATCGCCGCCGCAACCATGACTTATGGCGGTGGAGTTTTGCTTGAGTCACTACCGCCTTGGTGTTATACATGACTACAACACTAACGCGTCACCCGGGAGAGCATCATGTTCACTAGCCTGCGGACCAGCCTGATTATCGCGGCCATGGTCGCCCTATGCCTGCTGGCCCTGCCCGGTCAGGCCGAGCGCGGCGAACCAGGGGCTACCGAAGCGGCGATGCGGCTGGCAATCCCCTTGACTCGGAGCGGACACGGTGTGGAACTGGAAGTGGGTCTGCAATCGCTGGCCCTGACCTTGGGCGAGATCGATGCCTATGCCACCGTGGAGTGCAGCGCACCCGAACCGGAGGTCGGGAAAAGCGAGTCGCCTTCATTCACCACGGCGCTGACCAGCGGCTTCGAGATGCCGTTCTTCTCTGTAGCCGGACTGTTGGGCGGAGCGGTGAGCCGATGAGTGCGGAATGGAATGACGCGCTGCCGATCTACCGGCAGCTGAAGGAACGCGTGGTCGCGATGATTCTGGACGGCGAACTGAACGAAGGTGAAGTGATTCCGTCGGTGCGACAGGTCGCAGTCGACTACCGCATCAATCCGTTGACCGTTTCCAAGGCCTATCAGGAATTGGCCGATGAGGATCTGGTAGAAAAGCGTCGGGGGCTGGGTATGTATGTGAAGCAGGGTGCCAGAGACGCACTTTTGGAGCGCGAGAGGGAACACTTTTTGCAAGAGGAGTGGCCGCGCATTGTCGAGCGTATCGAACGACTGGGGCTGAAAATGGAACGACTGTTGAAAAGCGCTGACGCCTATACGGCGGGAGCGAAGGCATGAGCGCGGTGATTCATGCCGAGGGACTGAGCAAGCGCTATGGCAACAAGTCGGCGCTGGATTCGGTCAAGCTGGACGTGCAGCCTGGCCGCATCGTCGGCCTGATTGGGCCCAACGGTGCCGGCAAGACCACCGCGCTGAAGGCGATGCTGGGCTTGACCCCTTTCGAGGGCAAGCTGGAAGTGCTGGGCAAGGACCCCTTCAGACAGCGCCACGAGCTGATGCACGACGTCTGCTTTATCGCCGATGTGGCCGTGCTGCCGCGCTGGATCAAGGTTGGACAGGTGATCGACTACGTGTCCGCGGTACACCCGCGTTTTGATCGCGCCCACTGCGAGGCGGTGCTCAGCAAGACCCAGATCAGCATGGGCCAGCGCGTGCGTGAGCTGTCCAAGGGCATGGTGGTGCAGTTGCACCTGGCCCTGGTAATGGCCATCGACGCGCGGCTGCTGGTGCTGGACGAGCCCACCTTGGGGCTGGACATCCTGTATCGCAAGCGTTTCTACGAGCAGCTGTTGAACGACTACTTCGACGGTGAGCGGACCATTCTGATCACCACCCATCAGGTCGAGGAGATCGAGCATCTGCTCACCGACCTGATCTTCATCAAAGATGGTCGCATCGTTTTGGACACCAGCATGGAAGACGTTGCCGCGCGCTATCACCAGGTGCTGGTGCCGGCAGAGAAGATGGAAGCCGCCAGGGCGCTCAAGCCCCTGACCGAGCGCCGCCAGCTGGGCCGCACGGTGTGTTTGTTCGGCGGACTAAGCGAAGCGCAGCTGGCCGACTTGGGTGAGATCCATCCGGTTTCAGTCGCCGATCTGTTTGTGGCTTACATGGAAGGAGGCCAGTCATGAACGCGTTCTTGACCCTGATCAAGCGCGAGTATTGGGAGCACCGCGGCGGCTTCTTCAAAGCGCCCATCTGGCTGTCGGGCATCTTTCTGGTGCTGATCGTCATGGCCGGCATTACTGGCAAGTCGGCAATGATCCAGTTCGACGGCTCTGAACATATGGTCGAAGGTGGCTTGAAGTATCTGGAAACCGAAGCCACTCCGGAACAGCTGCGGATGGGTACCGACGTGCTGCTCTACGGCACCGGCTCGATCTTCTCCGTGGTGATGTTCTTCGTCCTGGTGTTCTACTGCCTGGGCTCGCTGTACGACGACCGCCGCGACCGCAGCGTGCTGTTCTGGCGCTCGCTGCCGGTGTCGGATCTGCACACCGTACTAAGCAAGGTGGCCACAGTGCTGCTGGTGGGGCCGATGATCTATATGGCCGCCATCGTCATCTTCCAGCTGGTGCTGCTGGGCGTGGTCGGACTGTTGGTGCTGTTCCAGGGCGGCAATCCGATGGTCCTGGTCTGGGTGCCGGCTGAACCGCTGACCTACTGGGGCCGGATGTTCGTCGCGCTGCTGCTGCACGCGCTGTGGGTACTGCCGCTGTACGGCTGGCTGTTCCTGGTCTCCTCCTGGGCCCGCTCGCGCCCGTTCCTGTGGGCGCTACTGGTGCCGGCGGCGTTGTCGCTGATGGAAGTGTGGTTCCACGCCACCGCATCGCTGAAGATCGGTCACACCCTGGGCGATCTGCTGCTGAGCCGGCTAAGCACCGGCTTCGCCCCGCTGAGCTGGAAGGTCGAGGAAGGGGATGAAACGATGATGATCGGCAACACCGACGATGCCGGCATGAGCACGGAATGGTCGTACATCATTGAGCGCCTGTGGAGCGCCGACATGTGGCTGGGCGTGATCGTCGGCATCGCCTTCATCGCTGGCGCGATCTGGATTCGCCGCTATCGGGATGACTCGGCTACGGAATAGTAAAGCGAGTACTAAGAGCGAGTTCCAGGAGCCAGTCTTAGAAGGGCTGAGGGCTGAGGGCTGAGGAAAAGCAAAGCACGGCAAGAGCTTTGCAGGAATGATCGATCACCATCAACGAAACACCCAGGCGACGAACACGAAGGCCTCGATGGTTTCAGCCCTCAGCCCTCAGCCCTCGCTCGGCTACTGGAACTAGCCGTTCAGGTACTTCCCGACCCCATCCAAAAACATCTGCACCGACAGGGTCACCAGCAGCATGCCCATCAGCCGCTCCAGCGCGGTCAGCGTGCGCTTGCCCAGGTAGCGCATCGAGATCACCGCGCTGAGCACGATGATCAGATTGGCCGACCAGGCCAGCCCCAGCGCACCCAGCAGCGGCAGCTGACTCTGCGGATGGCTGGCGCCGAGCAGCATCAGGGTCGCCATCGACGACGGCCCGGCCACGCAGGGAATGGCCAACGGCACGATGAAAGGCTCCCCGTCGGGGGTATCGCCCATGATGCCCTCGGGGCTGGGGAAGATCATGCGGATGCCGATCAAGAACAGCACGATCCCGCCGGCAATGCTCACCGATTCCTGGCGCAGATGGAGCAGATTCAGCACCCAGGGGCCGATCGCCCAGAACACCACCAGCACAATCAGCGCGATGAACATCTCGCGCAGCACCACCATGCGCCGGCGCTTGGCCGGCAGGTCCTTGAGCAGGCTGATGAAGATCGGCACGTTGCCGACCGGATCCATGACCAGGAACAGCAGGATTGCGCCGGCCAACACGTCCATCGTTTGCTCCTAGTCCTTGGCCAGTCCGCGGCCATCGTAGATTGCACCGCTGTCGCCGCCGCCGGCCAACAGCCACAGGCAGGCCGGCGTGAAGCGCTCGGGTCGGGCGAACTCGCTCATCGGCCGAGCCGGATAGACCTTCTGCATCAGCGGCCCGGCGGTGGGCGCGCAAACCAACCCGGTGATCCGCGGACCGTGTGCTCCAGCTTCGTCGCCAGCCACTCGAACCAGAGCCTGCGCCGCGGCCTGGGAAACACCGTAGGCGCCCCAGAGGGCTCGCTGCACCCGCTCAGGATCATCCAGATAGAACACCGCAGTGCTGTCCGGCCCCATCGCCTGTCGGCAGCCGCGCAGCAGCAGGAATGGCGCGTTGACATGAACATGCCAGGTGCGAAGCCATTCCTCGGCCTCAATGTGGTCGAGCGCGCTCAGACCGTGCAATCGACCGGCGGCGAAAACCAGTCCGTCCAATCCACCCAGGTTGTTCTTCAAGCTCTCGCCGAGCACCTGGAAATCGTCCGGGTGCGCGCCTTCCAGGTTGATCGGGTAGATCGCCGGCTCCGGACCCAGCGCCTTGATCTCATCGTAGAGCCGCTCCAGCGCCGGCACCCGGCGCCCGGCCAGCACCACCACGGCGCCGGCCTTGGCTGCGGCCAGCGCGGCCGCTCGGCCGTGACTACCGCAGGCGCCAACCACCAGCACCACCTTATCGGTCAGATCGACCGCAGCGCTCAATTCGGCGGGCAGGGATTGCATTGCAAGCGTTGTCATCGTGCCTGCTTACTTGCCCTGGGCATCGTCGACGATGCGCTGCAGCTCACCGGATTCGTACAGATCGACGGTGATGTCAGCACCGCCGATTAGCTCACCCTGCACGAATAGCTGCGGAAAGGTCTTCCAGTTGGAGTAATGCGGCAAATGCGCTCGCACCTCCGGATCCTCCAGCACGTTGACGTACTCGAAGCGAGCCCCGCAGCGCTTCAGCGCCTCGGTGGCCTGAGACGAGAATCCGCACATCGGGAACTGCGGCGATCCCTTCATAAACAAGACGATAGCGTTGGAGTTGACGATTTTTGCGATGCGTTGTTTGGCGTCCATTCGTATCCGTAGTGTTTGTCGGGTCGATGCGCCGCATCCTAAGCGTCGACGGCGCTGATAGCTAGAGAACGACGTGCTCATCTGTCCACCACAGCGCAATTGAGGCAAATCCCGGGCAATGACGTTCAGCCCCTGGCTAGAGTCCACACTCTATGCTTGGCGGATATTGTGTGATCCGACCGCTGCTTTTGAAGGACAAGCGCAGCGGTCTTCGATACCAACCTCTACCCCCTCCGGGTAACCGGAGACCGGGTGAGACCGCGAGGTGTTGAGTCGGCCGAAAGCGCGCCGTAGACGCCAGAACGATCGCGAATGCCCCAGTACTCACCAGGGCGGTCAAGCAGACCGCACCGGGGAGTGCGCGTGAATGGGCGCAATCCGCCGCGGCGGATTGCTCCTGCACAAACGGGTATCCGCAAACGAGGAGATACCGGAGATGACCGTAGGATGGATCCTTTGGCTGGCGAGCATTTTGCCCCAGCCACACGCCGACCGTTTGTGTTTGGCAACCACGATTTACCTGGAAGCGCGTAGCGAACCCTTCCATGGACAGCAGGCAATCGCCGAAGTGGCTTTGGCCCGCCTGCACAGCCGCATGTACGGCGACACCCTTTGTTCGGTGCTGAGCAAGCCCAAACAGTTCGCGCTAACCACCGTGTCCCCGAACTACAAGCTGAGCAACCCGGCGGCGTGGAAACGCGCCTGGCGGGCCATGCAGCAGGCGCTGATGATCTATCAGCTGCCAGAGACTGAGCGGCGTTTGGTCTCTGCCGGCGCAACCCACTTCGTTGCCCTGGCCTACGCATCACCAGCGTGGGCACGTGGAACGCCAGTGGCAGTGATCGGAGATCATTCCTTCTACCGCTTGCACTAGGGACTCCCTGAGTCGAGGGCCCAGGGAATAGGGCCCAGGGCCCAGGAGAGCATCGAAGCACTCCTGGGCCCTTTTCCTTTTCTGGGCCCCTGGGCCCAATCTCACCTCCGATGGCATGATTGCGCTCATGGATGCTTCCGCAGATCAGACTCAGTCCTCCGCTACCGCGCAGCTGCGTCGCTATGGCTCGGATCTGCAGGTGGGCGGCAGGCGCTTGTTTGTACGCGGTGCCAAAGGACCGGCGCGCGAGCAGGCCGACGAGGCGCAGCAGCATCCCGGGCTGCTGCTGATCCATGGCTTTCCGACCTCGTCTCACGATTGGCTGGGGCTGTGGCCGGAATTGGCCGCTCATTACAGCCTGCTGGCACCGGATC
>JAUIFV010000161.1 GCA_030430155.1 Gammaproteobacteria bacterium | reverse complement strand
CCGCAGGCTGTCGACACGCTCCTGGAGCTTGTCGCGCCCCCGCGCCCTGAGCGCGAGGCGCTCCTCGATCTGGACCGCCTTGTCCTCCTGGTCGAGCTCCCGGTAGCCGTCGATGATCAGGCTAATGTCGTGCGCGATAGTCAGGTCGACATCTTCGTCGTACTCAATGACTTCGATCCCGACAGTCTGATCACCGCCGGCACTGAAACGGTAGTTCTGCCGCCCAGCAATGGAGTCGCCAGTTCCTCAGCAGGCGGCGCCGGCGCAATTCGGTATGCACCCAACCCCGGGTTCGTCGGCGTGGACACCTTCACCTACACCGTGGCCGACGCCCAGGGCGCGGTTTCCAATCAGGCCACGGTAACGGTCACGGTGCTCGATCAGAGCTTCCTGCCGCCAGAGGCGATTGACGACGACTTGTTCATCGCCCCTGACAGCTCGATCCGCTTCTACCCGCTGATCAACGATCTGCGGCGCGACGGCAATTTACTGCCCGACAGTCTGGCGATCGTCCAGCAACCCAGCGCCGGCAGTGCGACGGCGCTCAGCGATGGCAGCATCAGCTACGTGCCCAGCGCGGGATTCATGGGTATTGATGTGCTCAGCTACACCATCGCCGACGACCGCGGCCTGATATCCAATGTGGCCACGGTCACCATCGAGGTCGGTCCCTTCGCCGGCGACGCCGATTTCATCTTCGACAATATCACCGCCGCCGAAGTGAACTTCTTCGGCATCTTCGGCGACAGCTTCCAGGATCAAGGGCTGGGCGGCTTCTATGGCTTCTTCCACGGCGACCAGACCTACTACCAGGACACGATCACCCAGATCGGTGATCACACATGGCTGTTTGGTTTTCCCTCCACCAGCGAGATGGCCGCGGCCAACAGCTATGACATGGTGACCGACCTGCAGAGCGGCGTGGCGACCTTCCAGCCCGGTTTCGACGCCTTCTCGATCAGCGGCTTCGGCCCTGGCTCGCTGTTCCCTGATGTCGGCGGCAGCTTTTCGGTGGCGCCTGTGGGCTCCGGGGTAGTGGGTCAGGTCAGTGCGCCGCCGCCGGTGGTCAGCGGCGGGGTTCCGACAGTGATCCAGGGCGACTTCAACGGCCTAGCCAGCGTCTTCGGCGCCCCTGACGGCAGCTTTAGCCATCTTCTGATGCGCTTTGAGTCCTTCGAGCCGAACGGCAATCTGATCACCGGACTTTTGACCCGCATTCCGGCCAGCGAGATGAATCTGGTCGGTGGGATTCGGCAGCGCGAATTGCTCGACGCGCAAACCCGGCAGATGTTGGCCTATCGCGGCATCGTGCCAACCCAGAACGTGGCCATCGTGTTCTACAACATGATCAACAACGACACGGTGTTCACCGGTGCCACGCAGCGCACGGTGCCGCTGGGGGCAGGACGTGGTATCTCGCTGCCGGCAGTGCAGCTGCAAGCGGGCGAGCCGGCCTGCCAGAAGGTCCGTGTCAACACGCTCTGCGAGGGCGGCCCAGTGGAAGTGCTGCTGGCGGCCAACTCCAATGGCGATGTCACCGTGCACTCGGCCCAAGATGGCAGCCTTCTGTACCAGCTGCTGGGCGTGCCGGCGCCGAATTTCGACATCTCGAGCGGTTGGGAAATTGCCCAGGATCCACGCACCAACTGCCTACTCTTCACCGATACCTCCAATGACGATGTGGTGCGCTACAACACCGATGGAGCGACGGTTACCAGTCCATTCATCAGCACTGCCGGAGGCAGCGGTGGCCCTGTCCTCGACGCACCGCGCAGCATGGCCTTTGTTGATGGTGAAGTCTGGGTGGTCAGCAACACCCAGGGCCGGGTGGTGCGCTTTGACGCCCTGGACGGCAGTTTCCTCGGCGAGCAGGTGACCGGCGCCGGGCGGCCCAGCGGCATCGTCGTCGAGTTCGACGGCGACGTGATCCTGACGGACGACAGCCTCAGCAGCGGCAACGATCAGGTCTATCTGTATCCGGCCGACGGCACCGACAGGCGCCTGCTGATCGCTGGCGGATTGGGCACGCCCTATCAGATCTCCAGACTCTTCGACGGCAACTACGCGCTGGCCAACTTCGGCGGCAATCAGATCCAGGTGTTCAACGATGGCGCGCCACAACTGGCCGCAGTGACCATCGGTGTTGGTCCGAACGGCAACTACAACCCGCGAGGCATGCAGCCGCTGCGCAATGGCAACTGGCTGGTCAGCGCGCGCAACGGCGGCGGCGTGGCGGTGGTTGATCCCAGCATGACCGGTTCGGGCTTCCAGCAGACCATCGTCCCTGGCAGCAGCTTCCGCTCCATCACCCGTGCCTGTTTCCCGCAGCGCTGAGTAGCTCAAGGAGTACGCATCGATGCCGATTCGATCAGTCCAACTTGCCCTGCTACTCGTGGCGGCTTTGATTCACAGCCCGTGGTGTGTCGCCGAATCGCCAATGGCACCCATCTCAGCAGATGCGCTGGCGCAGATCCTGGCCTTGAGCGAGGAGAAGCGGCACCGCAACGGCGCCCAACGCAAGTTGGATTCCGCGCTCTGGTACGCGATCAAGCGCCATCGCGGTGACCCGCTGATGGCCAGATTCCAAACGCTGGGACGCCATGTCACACGTGGCGCAAGCGGTGAGGCTCTGGTCGACCTGCGCGGGCGCATCGATGCGGGCGTGATGACTCGTTTGGACCAGCTGGGTGGTCGGGTCGAACTGGCGGTTGCGGAATCCGAATGGGCTCGCGTTGCAATCACCCTGGACGCCGTGGAGGCGCTGGCCGAACTGCCACAGCTGCGTCATCTACGCTTCGCCGAGCCGGCCTACACCCGCGCGCAAGCGTTGCCGGTCAGCATGGCGGGGCCTACGCATGCCGCCAGGGCAAGCGCTGCGCCGCGCCGACTGGGATCGGTGGTCAGCGAAGGTGATGCCGGTCACCGGGTTGACGTTGCTCGCGCTCAGTACAACGTCGACGGCAGCGGGGTCCTGATCTGCGCGATCTCCGACAGCGTTGACGAGCTCAGCCTGCTGCAGGCGACCGGTGAGTTGCCCGGCAATGTGCTGGTATTGCCCGGTCAGGCCGGCGTGGGCACCAGTGAGGGCACGGCGCTGCTGGAGATCATCCACGATCTGGCCCCAGGGGCGGCACTGGGATTCGCCCGTGCCGGTCCCAGTCCGGCGGTAATGGCGCAGAACATCTTTGGACTTCGGCAAGCCGGCTGTGAGGTGATCATCGATGACGCCTACTTTCTGACCGAGCCGGTCTTCCAGCCCGGACTGATAGGCCAGGCCATTGATGCGGTGGTCGCCGATGGCGCCATCTACATCACTGCGGCGGGCAATTTCTTCAATCTGGATTCGGGCTTGAGCGGGGTTTGGGAAGGCTTGTTCAGCCCCACAACGCTGCCGCCGCTATTGGCCGGTGCGGGCCTCGCGGCGCACGATTTCGGCGGCACCGCGATGACCACGGTTAGCAATGACGGTGCCAGCGCCCGGTTTCCGATCAGCCTGCAGTGGGCCAATCCAGCAGGTCAGGCCGGGGATGACCTGGACCTGTATTTGTTGGGACCGGGACTGACAGCAGTGGTGGATGCATCGACCTCAGTACAGGACGGGGATGATGACGCGCTGGAGATCCTGCTGGGCGCTGCCGATCGCACCAATGCCCATCTGGTCGTGGTCAAGTTCAGCGGCGACGATGTCTATTTTCACCTCAACACCAACGGCAGCCTGCTGAGCATCGGTACCGATCGCCAGTCCATCGGTCACGGCGGCTCGTTGGAGCAGATCTCGGTCGCGGCTGTGGGCGTGCACACGCTTGCCCCCGGGGCGCCGTTCACCGGCGGCCCGGCCAATCCACCCGAGGCCTTTTCCTCTGACGGCTTCCGCCGGGTGTTTTTTGATGCTCAGGGCAATCCGCTGGGTGGCCGCGGCGAGGGTGGCGTCGGTGGCATCGAACTGATGACCCCCGAGATCACCGCCGCCGATCGGGTTTCCACCACCACTTCGCAATGGCTCACCTTCTTCGGCACCTCCGCCTCCGCACCGCACGTGGCGGCCGTCGCCGGGCTGTATAGACAGCGCTTCCCCGGCGCTACGGCGGCTCAGTTTCGTCAGGCGCTGATCGATGGCGGACTGGATACCGGTACCCCCGGATTCGATCGGACAGCTGGTGGAGGAATCATGATGGCACCGGAGACCCTGGCGGGCAGTTTCGAGTTCGCCGATTCCTTCGAGGACCCCGCTGCGGCGACTCGGTAGGCCATGCCTTTGTCTGCAGTATGCCCACATTAGATCCACCGCTGGCGGCCCTCATGTCAGGTTCGCTCCGCGACCTGCGCACTAATTGGTCATCCCCGCCCTAAAGCTCGGGCGGAATTACTGACTGCGAGGGAAACTGATGACGAAAATCGTACTGGCCGGTCTGCTGTTGGCCACATCCACGGCCACTGCTGGCGGCGGCGATCTGTTTGCGGTGGCGCCGGTCTTTGACCAGTCGGCGCTGGAGGCCAAGCTGGATACCTTCGGCGACGGTCCGGGGCCTGATGCGCTGGCGATGTTGATCACCAACGATGGGGTGGTCAATCAGCTCTATGCGGTGCGCATTCCGCCACCCTACGACGGCACTGGGACGACTATGAACATGGCCGACAGCGGCGCCACTCTGTTCGCCCTGGGCGACATCTGCCGTGATGATGGGGTAATCGTTGTGCCCTATATCAAGGATTTCAACGTTCGAGTAGCCCGTTTCGACGGCAACTGGACGACTACAACGATTCCCGACAGCGTCAGCCACAGCTTTACCAGTGCCGACTGCGTCATTACTACCGACGGTTGGTTCGTTTCCGCCCAGGATTTCAACGATTCGGACATCGATATCTTCCAATCGATCGACTCGGGAGTCAGCTTTTCCTGGTACGGACAGTTCGGCGATGGACAGATACGCAGCCCCTTCGACGGCGCCGTGCGCGACCAGTTGGTGGCCCGTGGCCCCGGATTCTCCCAAGTGATTTCGGTGCATCAGCGCAATGACGGGATGATGCAGGTCACCGAGTTCCACACCAACGTGGCCAGTCCGGGCAGCTTTGAGTCCGACCCATTTTTCGCCTTGAGTCCGCCCGCGAGCTTCACGGTGGTCCGCGAATCCGCCGCCGCCAGAGCGCGCCTGGGCTATCTGGTCAGTTTCAACGGTGATGACGATGCGGTGCTTGCCCACTTCCCCTACGCCACCCCGCGCACGCCGACTCTCAACGTGCTGGGCAGCATCAACAGCAACGGCGCGCAGTTCGGTTTCCAAGGCGGCAGCGTGGTACCCGCCAGCGGTCCTGGCCGAAGGCATCGGGTGATTTGGAGCGATTTGTACAAGGTGGCCGAGAACGGCAGTGCCACGACAGTTCCCAACTATCCTGCAGCGCATATCGGCGGTCCGGTGGACGGCTGTCGCACCGATCGCAGCAGCGGTGGGCGCACCCCGCAGATCCGCCTGCTGATCCCGCGCGTGGGCAGCCCCGGCACCGATCTGGCCACGGTGATCGACCCGACCGAAGCCGACTTCATCGATGGCTTCGAGTCTGGAGACACCAGCAGCTGGAGCTGCAAGGTGGAGTAGCTAGTGCGCCGGTAGGGCAACGCGCTGAATGCGGCGTTTGTGGGTCCGATCTGTGATCGGACGCTCTTTGCAACGGCATTGCACCGGTGCTGGATGCCAACCTACAGCGTCAGCGCGCAGCGCTGACCCACAACAGCCCCAGCAAAGTCATGGGGCACCTCGCTAGGCGTTACCCGTCCAAGCGCTACTGGCTCGCGGCCAGCGCAGTGGCTCGATCCTGCCGCTCCTTGGCAACCAGGAAGTCGATCACAGCGAAGATCTCCTCCGGGTTGCGCATGGATTCATTGCGCACCCGGTACTTGCCGGCGACCACGAAGCTGGGGGTGAAACTGACCTTCAGCCGCGGCAGGCGCTGATTGACCTCGCGGATGCGCATGTTCACAGCGAATGACTCGCTGGCCGCTTTGAGCTTCTCCGCGTCCACGCCCAGCCCGGCATACATCTGCGCCACCTCGCCGAAGCTGCGCACCGGTGCGCGCTTGGCGGTCGCCTGGGCGAACATCTGCTGGTGGGTTTGGTTCAGCAAGCCCAGCGATTCGGCGGCGTAATAGCCGCGGGCGTACAGCTCGAAGTCCGGTCTGAAGGTGGCCGGCATGTGAGCCAGATCAACGTGCTCAGGCAGCGCTTGCGCCCAGGCTTGAAGAAAGGGCTGCATGGAAACGCAGTGCGGGCAGCCGTAGTTGAAGATCTCCAGCACCTCGATGCGCTCGCCGCTGGTTGGCGCCTCGGCGATGCGCTCGTAGTGTTTGCCTTCCAGATAGGTTTCACCGGCAGCGGCAAAGTTGGCGCTGCACAGCGCGAACAGCAGAATGATCAGTTGGCGCACGGGCACGATCTCCAAGTGGGGACCTGCGCTCTGACTGGGCCCGCGGCGATGGGTTCCGGGGCGAGGGCGGCGGCGCGCCCAAATGAGCCCTGGATACGCCGAAGCGAGTCGATGCCGCTCAGTCTTCGGCAACAAAGCCCTCGGGGTGCTGCTTGCCAGCATCGCCGATGCAGTGCCAGGGCGCCTTCGAGGACACCCAGATGTGGTGCTTCACCTGCAGCCCTTCGGCGCCCTCACTGAGCAGTCCGACCGGAACATAGCTGGTGTCGTCACTATTGCGGCCGGGCAGGGGTGAGCCGCAGACCCGGCAGAAACGACACTCCCAATCGTGCCCGGGCATCAGCCAACGTTGGATCAGGTCCTCGCCGCTTTGCCACACCAGCGCCGCATTCGGCACCACCACCACTGCCACCCCCATCGTGCCGGTGGCGCGACGGCACAACGAGCAGTGACAGACGTAGATGTCGGCGATCGGTTGGGCAATGGCGAAACTGACGGCGCCGCAGTTGCAGTGGCCACGCGCGGCGGGTTGTGGGTTCATCGGTGGCTGCCCCTGGCAAAGAGGCAAGCCTACAGCTTGGAACAAGCTCCCGTTAATGCGTGTTGTGCCGGATTCGTTGCCGTTGGTAGGAGCTTGCTTGCGAGCGATCGGATGCTCCGCACATGGGCATGCGGCGAGCGAGCCGGGACGCCACGGTCGCGTACAAGCGCCTCCCAACACGCGTGAGGTGGATCGCCGACCGGTTGCTCCTCCTCAGCCCTCAGCCCTCAGCCCTTAGCCCTTAGCCCTTAGCCCTTAGCCCTCAGCCCTGGAGCCGCCAACTCCGCCGGCAACTTTCCAGCTACTCCTCACCCTCCGGCGGCAGCGGATCCTCAAAGCCATCAGCAAACAGCGGCGTGTTGCTCTCATCGTCGCCGATGAACACGGTGGCGGTGAACTCGTTGGGCATGTCCACTCTAGCCTCGATCAGCTCCTTGTCCTCGACCAGCGCATCGTCGATGCCCATCACCAGCAGATCGCCGCGCAGGCCCTCGCCGGGCAGGCACAGCTGGATCCCTGCATCGCCGGATTGGTCTTCGCTGGCGTAGTCCACATCCAGCGTGGCGCTGCCGCTGTAGAGCACGCCGATGCAGGTCGGCGCCTGCCAGGGATGACTGACTTCCAGCAACAGCAAGGCTTCGCCGCCCTGTTCCGGGAAGGCCGCGCGGTCGAAGCGCAAGCTGACCACCTCAGGTTCAATCTCATCGTCGACGATAGTCACGCTGGTGTTCAGGCCCTCGGCGCTCAGATCAGCAGACTCGTCACCTTCGAAGTAGGGATCATCGACGCCCAGCAGCGGCAGCGTACCGCTGGTGCTGTTGCTGGGCACGCACACCTGCGTTCCCGGTGCCGGGCCATCGTCGGCAAGCACATAGTCCTCGTCGAAGCTGGCGCTGCCGGCGCTCTGTACGTCGTAGCAGCGTTCGCTAGTGGCCGGATTGGACTGGGTGGCGGTCAGCGTGCTGCTGCCGCCGTTCTCGCTGATCGCGGTCGGCGCAAGGCTGAGCGCGGTCAGCGTGGGTGTGTCCTCGGCGTCGGTCAGGGTGACGCTGGCCGTGGTCGCACCGCCGCGACCGGCGTCGCTGGCGTTGATGGACTCATCGCCCTCGAAGACGTTGTCGTCGATGGGGCTCAGGCTGAGGTCGGTATCGATGCTGCCTGCTTCGATACAGGCCTGAATGCCGGCGGCGATGGGGTCATCGTCACTGACCGTGTAGTCGACGGCGAAGCTGGCCGTACCGGCAAAATCGATGGTCTGGCAGGTCTCCTCGGTCGACAGCCGGTTCAGCGTGACCAGCAGACTGGCGCCGGGGTCAGTTTCGGCGAAACTGGCGACGTCGAAGCTGAGCGACTGGATGGTCGGCGCCGTCTTGTCTTCGAGCAGGGTCAGCGTGGTGGAGAAGCCGCCGCTGTCGGCCTGCACGGTCTCGTCGCCTTCAAAGACGGCGTCGTCTATGCCCGTGGCCGGCACGCTGCGGATGCTTTCGCCCGCGGCTACGCACAGCTGCAGACCGGCCGCGCCGTCATCATCGGTGATCGTGTAATCCACCCCGAAGTCCGCACTGCCCGACAGCGCCACATCGAAACACTGCGCCGTGGTGGCCTGATTGGACTGGGTCAGCATCAGCTGGCTGACGCCGCCGTTCTCGCTGACGCTGTCCGGGTCGAAGACCAGCGCGGTGACCGTCGGGGTGTCCTCGGCGTCGGTCAGGGTGGCGCTGGCGGCGCCGCTGCCGCTGCTGGCGTTGATGCTTTCATCGCCTTCGAACACCGCGTCATCGATCGGGGTGAGGACCAGATCGGTGTCGATGGCGCCGGCCTCAACACAGGCCTGGATCCCGGGCGTGCCGGGATCGTCATCGCTGACCGTGTAGTCGACGCCAAAGCCGGCCGTACCGGCAAAATCGATGGTCTGGCAGCTTTCGAACTCGGACAACCGGTTCAAGGTCACCAGCAGGCCGATATCCGGGTCGGTCTCGGCCAGACTGGCGGCATCGAAGCTCAGCGTTTGCACGCTGGGCGGGGTCTTGTCTTCAAGCAGGGTCAGGGTGGCGGAAAAGCCGCCGCTGCCGGCCTGCACCGTTTCATCGCCTTCGAACACCACGTCGTCGATGCCGGTCGCCGGCACGCTGCGCACCGTCTCGCCGGCCGCCACGCACAGCTGCAGACCGGCAGCGGCGTCGTCGCTGATCGTGTAGTCGACGCCGAAGTCGGCGCTGCCGGACAGCGCTACGGTCCAACACATTGGTGTGGTTGACGCATTGGACTGGCTCAGCATCAGCTGGCTGACCCCGCCATTTTCGCTGACGCTATCGGGGTCGAAAACCAGCGCGGTGACCGCTGGCGTGTCTTCGGCGTCGGTCAGGACGGCGCTGGTCATACCGGCACCGCTGCTGGCGTCGATGGATTCGTCGCCTTCAAACACGGCGTCATCGATACCGGTGGCGGAGACGCTGCGTACCGTCTCGCCGGCTGCGACGCACAGCTGCAGACCGGCGGCGCCGTCGTCGTCAGTGATCGTGTAATCCACGCCAAAGTCGGCGCTGCCCGCCAGCGCGACGGTGTAGCACTGCGCCGTGGTGGCCTGGTTGGACTGGGTCAGCATCAGCTGGCTTAGCCCGCCGTTTTCACCGAAGGTGTTCGGGTCGAAAACCAACGTGGTGACCGCTGGCGTGTCTTCGGCATCGGTCAGAGTGGCGCTGGCCATGCCGCTGCCGCTGCTGGCGTTGATGCTTTCATCGCCTTCGAACACCGCATCGTCGATCGGGGTGAGGATCAGATCGGTGTCGATCGCACCCGCCTCCACGCAGGCCTGGATTCCCGGCGTGCCGAGGTCGTCATCGCTGACCGTGTAATCCACGCCAAGACTGGCGCTGCCGGCGAAGTCGATAGTCTGGCAGCTTTCGAACTCGGATAGCCGGTTCAGTGTGACCAGCAGGCCGATGCCCGCATCGGTTTCGGCCAGACTGGGCGCGTCGAAGCTGAGCGACTGCACCGTCGGTGCCGTCTTGTCTTCAAGCAGGGTCAGCGTGGCGGAAAAGCCGCCGCTGTCGGCCTGCACCGTCTCATCGCCTTCGAACACCGCGTCGTCGACGCCGGTCGCCGGCACGCTGCGCACCGTCTCGCCGGCCGCCACGCACAGCTGCAGACCGGCCGCACCGTCGTCGTCGGTGATCGTGTAATCCACGCCGAAGTCGGCGCTGCCCGACAGCGCCACGGCATAGCACTGCGCGGTGGTGGCCGGGTTGGACTGGGTCAGCGTCAGCTGGCTGACCCCGCCGTTTTCGCTCACGCTGTCCGGGTTGAAGACCAGCGCGGTCACCGCCGGCGTGTCTTCGGGATCGCCGATGGTGGTGCTGGCCATCGCCGCGCCGCTGCTGGCCTCAATTGTCTCGTCGCCTTCGAAGACGGCATCGTCGATGGGGGTCAGGGTCAGCTGGGCGGTGGTGGCGCCGGCGGCGGCGCAGGCCTGGATGCCGGCCGCCGCGTCGTCGTCTGAGACGCCGTAGTCGGTGGCCAGCGTGGCGCCGCCGGCGAAAGTGACTGTGTAGCACTGGTCGAAGGCCGAGGCGCGATCCAGGGTCAGGTCCAGAGTGATCACGCCGCCGGTCTCTGACAGCGGTCCGGAGAAGGCCATGGACTGCACCGCCGGCAGCGGATCGTCATCGACGATGGTAATGGTCTGACTGTCCGGTGTGCCCAAGATCAGCCCGGAAGAGACCGCACTGATGCTTAGCAGCGCCATCTCATCGCCTTCGTTCAAGGCATCGTCGAGCACGGTGAAGCTGGTGCTGGAGCTGGTCATGCCGTTGGCGATGGTCACCTGAATCGTGCCCAGCATGTAGTCGCTGGCGGTGATGCCGCTGCCGCTGACCGCCAAATCGACGGTCTGATTGCCGTTCACAGCCGCCTCGGCGGTGGCGGTGACGGTGATTACGCTGGCGGCGGCCTCGCTGCCGCTGTTGCTGGACACGCTCAGCGCAACGCTGGGCGCACGGTTGATCCAGACCCGGTTGGGCCCGGCGTAGTTGGCGGTGGCCACGTCCAGATCGCCGTCTCCGTCGACGTCGCCGACGACCAAGCCGTGAGTGACGTCGCTGCCCAGGTCCTGACCGCTGTCGGTGAAGTTGCCGGCACCGTCGTTGAGCAGCAGCCGGTCGCCGCCGGAATAATTGCCCTCCAGAAGATCCAGATCGCCGTCGCCGTCCATGTCGGCCAGCTCGACCGCGTAGACATCGATGCCGCTGCTCAGTCTGGTGTCTGCGCCGAAGTTGCCGCTGCCGTCGTTCAGGCGCAGGAAGCTGCCGTTGCCGGTGCGGCCCTCGATCAGATCGATGTCGCCGTCGCCGTCCACATCGCCCAGCGCCACATCCCAGCCGCGGTTGTTACCCAGGTTGGGTCCGGCGCTGAAGTTGCCTGCGCCGTCGTTGATCCAGAAGCGGTTTTGATTGCCGGCGCCGTCGCCGGC
>JAUIFV010000160.1 GCA_030430155.1 Gammaproteobacteria bacterium | reverse complement strand
CCCTGACCGACGCCTGGTCCCTGGCGTGCCAATCCCGATGAGGAAACATCCGGCTGGAGAGCCGTATGCGGGAGAACCGCACGTACGGTTCGGAGGGCGGGGAGGTCTCCTCCCCGACCCCTATCACGGGTCGGTACGCCTGCAGGCGATTGGCGGCACCGCCGCGGCCGGTGACTCTCGCTTGGCGCTACGCTTGGGTGGCTTCGGTTTCGACCGTGCTGCGCCGTCTCGGCGGCGAGCCGCCGAGGTCCGGGCGCTGCCGCGGCTTTCGTTCTACCCAGAAGTCGTCAATCGGTATTGGCCCATCGGGCTCACCGTTCGCTCCCAGCGTACCAACCGTGAAGGTGATCCGTCGATCCAAATTAATCCGGTAATACAGTGGCCTGTTCCAGGGGTCGACGAGCTCCTCGTCCCGGATATAGGGACCGTCCCATCCGGGTGTTTGAGCGTGCCGCAGCTCGCCGAGATGGCGCGGAAGCTGCCCGGTGTCGAGCTGGTAGATTTCGACCGCCATGGCAACCTTCATGACCTGAACTCGATCCTGTCGAACGTCCAGTCGGCACGAGGGCTCCAGGATGCCAAGGAGTGCTCCGGCGCTTGAGGAAAGCGCCAGGATCAGCTTCCACTCCAAACGGTTAATGGGCTTCATCTTCGGTTCCAGGATGCGCGGTGGGATCTTGGCCTGCGGACTGGGACAGCGCTTGGCCCTGGCACACGCACGCCAATCGATATCCAGGCGCCGTTCCCGGGGCAGCCTGATAGCGGATCGGGTCACCCCAAGGGTCGATGAGATCCTCACCGCGCGCGTAGGGTCCATCCCAGCTGACCTGGTCTGCGGCAAGCAGTTGCGCCAGCTCGGACGGCACCTCGCCGGTATCGATGAAATACATATCTATCGCCATCGCCAGCTTCTTGAGCCGAATGTCGCTGAGCGCTTGTTTATCCGACGGTGCGGAACACGGCAAAAAGAACGCTGAGACAGTAAGAAGCACACCCAACCCCACGGCCCAGTACAGCTCGTTGCCAACTTTCATGCTCGCCGCCGCAGTCTCGATGCCGTTCAGACTCGGATTGCGCACGAACAGTTCCGTGCGACCGCTCAGACTGATGCAGAGATTGTCGGCTCGAAGAAACGGGCAGCACCCAAGCCCTCAGCCCTCAAACAATGATCCCCTGAGAGAATCCCGCCCCCCGCCACAGTGCTAGTGCTCCCGACCACACCCGGAGCCCTGCGCATGACCACCACCGCCAAGAACATCCTGATCATCACCGTCGACCAGATGCGCTACCCGCGGCTGCAGGACAGCGGCGGGATGGCGGCGGCGTTGAAGCAGGTGTTGGCGCTGCAGCCGCTGGATGCGGACAACCCCTACGCGCAGTACTTTCCGGGCATGCAGCGGCTGCGGCAGAACGCGGTGGTGATGCGCCAGCACATGGCGGGGACCTCGGCCTGCGTGCCGGGGCGGGCGCTGATCTACACCGGTCAGTACGGCACCAAGACCCGGGTGCTGGAAACCGACAGTCTGTTCAAGCACGGCAGCGATCCGAACTTTCCCTGGCTACACCCGCGGGCCATCCCGACCATGGGCGACTGGTTTCGCGCCGCCGGCTACAGCACCCACTACTTCGGCAAATGGGATTTGTCCTATGTCGACGGGCCGGGGCCGGGCCACGGCGATCTGAACCCGTGGGGATTCGGCGACTGGAAGATGTCCGCGCCGGATGCCCAGGGCGGTAAGCTCAATCAGCTCGGCGTCTACCGTGATCCGGGTTATGTGGACATGGTGCAGACCTTCCTGCGCCGCAAGGCGATGAACTATGAGACCGCCAGTGACTCTCCGCAGCCCTGGCTGTGCGTCACCTCGTTGGTCAACCCGCACGACATCGCCTCGGCCTATCCGCTGAGCTGGTGGATGCCCGAGGACATCAACTACCCCGGCGTGCAAACCCCTGACGCCACCACCGCTACAGTGCGCCCGATTCCGGCCCAGGGCGATCGCAGCAACCCGCTGCCCGGCGGCACTCTGCGGGTGCCGCTCAACCCGCGCGGATTTCCGCAGAACTGCTTCGATCTGCCGCAGACCTATGCCGAGGATCTGTCCACCAAGCCGGACTGCCAGTTCGACTACAGCTACAAGATGGGGCTGGCGCTGAAGTCGCGACGGTCACCGGCTCAGCGCGAGCTGTGGACCCTACCCTTCCAGACTCAGGCCGATCCGGATGCTTGGAGCACCGCCTTCGGCCAGTTCTATGCCTACTGCCACACCCTGGCCGATGCACAGATCGCCCGGGTGCTGCGGGCGTTGGATGAGAGCGGGCAGAGCGACAACACGCTGGTGGTGTTTCTGTCCGACCACGGCGAATACGGCGTCGCCCACGGCGGCATGGTGGAGAAATGGCATACGGCCTATGAGGAAATCCTGCACGTGCCCTTCGCGGTCAGTGCGCCCTGGCTCAACGAAGCCGAGCAGATCCGCTACGTGGATCAGCTGACCAGCCATATCGACGTGCTGCCCACGGTGCTGGGGCTGGCCGGCATCGATGCGCAGCAGCGCGAACAGCTGGGCACGGCGATGGTCGAACAGACCTACGAGCCGCTGCCCGGCGCCGACCTGAGTGCGCTGATCAGCGGCCAGGCCGACCAGGTGCGCCTGCCCGACGGCAGCGCGCGCGACGGCGTGTTGTTCATCAGCGATGACACCATCACCGAGTACCTGAAAGGCGAGCAGACCCCGCCGGCGTTCAAGATCTACAGCGCCGAGGTCGAGCACTGGCGCCGCAACGGCGTCCCGCTGGCGCCGGGTTCGGTGACCCAGCCCTGCCACATCCGCTGTGCCCGCAGCGCCGACTGGAAGCTGGTGCGCTACTTCGACCCCAACAACCTCGCCGCTGACCAGTGGGAGCTCTACGACCTGCGCAATGACCCCATCGAAGCACATAACCTGGTGCGCTGGAACGAGGCCGGCGAGCCGATCATCTGCCCCGAACGCAGCGTGCTGGAGCCCGAGCAGCTGCAGTCGGTGCTGGAGCAGATGCAATCGCTGCTGGCCGATCTGGAGCAGCGCTATCTGGGTTATCCGCGGCCGGTGGTGGAGGAATATTGTTTGACCGGGACGGACGGCGGCTGATTGGCAGGGCTGAGGGCCCAGGGCCCAGGGCTTAGGGCCCAGCAGAGCAACAGCCGCAGCCGGGAATTGCTCTCGCTTTCCTGGGCCCTGGGCCCTGGGCCCTAAGCTCCAACCATCCAATCGGCCCAGAAGAGCCCCAACCGCAGCCGCAACTTGCTCTTGACCTTCTGGGCCCTGAGCCCTGGGCCCTGTGCCCTCCGCACCGAGGCCCAACTTGACTACCACCTCCCGATGCAGCCCAATCGAGGCTCCCGGCGCCACGGACCCGAGCATGAGTCAACACCGCATCTTCGCCACCCCCTTCGCCAAGCTCTATCCGATGTACGTCAACAAGGCCGAGCGCAAGGGACGAAGCAAGGCGGAGGTCGATCAGATCATCTGCTGGCTCAGCGGCCACGATCAACAGGGGCTGGATGCGTTGCTGCAGTCCGAGGCCAGCGTCGAGGACTTCGTGACCCAAGCGCCTGCGCTGAATCCGCATCGGGAGCTGATCAAGGGCGTGGTTTGCGGGGTGCGGGTGGAGGAGGTCGAGGACTCGCTGATGCGCGAGCTGCGCTATCTGGACAAGCTGATCGACGAGCTGGCGCGCGGCAAGGCGGTGGAGAAGATCCTGCGTCAGCCCTGACGGCAGAACGCGCCCGACGCGCTCAGCGATGCAGCCAGCCGGTGATGCTGGAGCGGCCGCCGCGGGCGTAGGGAGCGACGTGCTGCACCGCGTGGGACTGCGGCACGGCAAACATGTTCAGGGTGTTGAAGCTGGGCAGAAAGCCGTCGGTGATATTGCCCTTGTCGTCGAAGAACACCAGATGCCCGCCCCAGTTGCGATTCCAGTTCTTGGTCAGGCTGAGCACATAGGCGGCGACCCGGTTGCGGGTGGCGTGGGTGTCGTCGTGGTCGGTCAGAAAATGGCCGGGCCCGTAGATGCTGGCCAATGCATCGGTATAAGTGATCTGAGCCACGCCGGTGATCTGCTGCATCAGCTGCAGGAAGGGCTCGCTGTTGAGAAACTCCTGCGCCGCGTGCAGCGGATGCCCGGTGTTGTCGCCGCGCAGGTAGTTCTCGCTGATGTAGTACTGCACAAAGCAGTACTGGAACTGGGTGCCGGCGCGCTGATTGATGGCGTTGTAGAAGCGCTGCCGCTGCGCTTCCGGTAGCCGCTGTACTTCATTGAGCGGACTCTCAACCGCGTTTTTGCCTTCGTTGTAGGCCACGTGCCACTGGGTGTTCTCGGCGAAGGCCTTGAGCAGCATCTCGGCCGATTCGGGCTTGAGCAGCCGCGGAATCTGCAGCCGGCCGTGACGTTGGAAGTGCTCGGCCAGCGCGGCGACGTCCAGGTCGGGGTTGAGTTCGATGGCGGTGGTCATGGGGTCACGTACGGCGAAGGGCCCAGGGCCTAGGGCTCAGGGCCCAGAAAAAGCCAAGTCATCGCTTGAGCGATCGATCAGGCGCTGCGGCGGCAGATGCTAGCACGCCATGGGCGTGGGTTAGGCCGCCTGCGGCAGCCGCTCCTCGACGCCGGTGCGGGCCCAGCCGGTGAGGGCGTAGCGGGCGCGGTCGACGTAGGGTGGCACCATCGATACCGAATGCACCGTGGGCACGCGGAACAGCGCCAGCGCATTGAAGCGCGGCGTGAAGGCGCGCTCGACCTGGCCGTTGCGGTCCACAAACTGCAGCAGTCCGCCATGGTCCACCGACCAGTCCGGTGTGAGATTAAGGACGAAGGCGGCGGCGCGACCCAGACTGTCGGCGCTGTCGTCGTGCATGGTCAAAAAATGGCCGGCGCGATAGCGCGACAGCTGGGCGTCGGTGTGGGTGATCTGGTCCAGCCCGGTCACATCTCGCAGCAGCTTGAGAAAGGACGCCGAGCGCAGCAGCGCGTAGGCCTGCACGAAGACTTCGTCATGGAGCTGCTGCAGCCGCGCCTTCTCATACAGCGGGTAGCGTTCGTACAAATACTGAAATCCGCCGCGCGCCTCCTCGTGCACCATCTGGTTGAACAGGGCGATGCGTTCGGCCGGCAGTAGCCGCATCTGCTCGCCGTCGAACTCGCGATGCTGTCCGGCGATACGGGTGACCAAATGCCACTCCGACCACTGCCGCGCCCGTTCCAGCAGCTGCGCGGCAAAGGATGTGCTGAGCAGATCGGCGATCAGCACTCGACCGTGGTCTTGGAACTGCTGCTGCAGATCGGCAATGTCGGAGCGCGTTGCGAGCATGGGGGGAATCAACCTGGGACGGCATCAGCCTAGGCCTCGGCCTGCATTCACATAGATCAGAATTTGCGAAAAATGGTCGCAACGATTGTTGGCAGCCGGTTCATTACTATAGCAGATGGGTCGAAAGTCATGCTCGACCCAATCGCCTCATCGGCGCCATTCCGTGCGCCTGCTGTCACAATCTCGACATCAAAACGCGGTTCAATGAGGCATTGGGTTTCATTGTGATTGCAGATATATGACACAGCGCATTCTTATCGTTGAGGATGAGCGGGCGATCCGCGACATGATCAGCTTTGCCCTGCGTCGCGCAGGGATGGAGCCGGTGGCCTGCGAAGACGCCCTGGCCGCCCAGCACGCCATCGGTGAACAGCTGCCGGATTTGATCCTGCTCGACTGGATGCTGCCGGGGATGAGTGGGCTGGAGTATTCGCGCCGCCTCAAGCGCGACGAGCTGACCCAGGAGATCCCGGTGATCATGCTCACCGCGCGCGGCGAGGAGGATGATCGGGTCATCGGTCTGGATGCAGGTGTCGACGACTACGTGGTCAAGCCCTTTTCCACGCGCGAGCTGATCGCACGAATCAAGGCGGTGATGCGCCGGGCCAATCCGGGCGCGGAAGGGCAAGTGGTGAAACAGGGTGATCTGGTGCTCGACAGCGCCGCTCATCGAGCCTTCGCCAAGGGCAACACCATCGATCTGGGTCCCACCGAATACCGATTGCTGAGCTTCTTCATGACCCACCCGGAGCGGGTCTACAGCCGCGGCCAGCTGCTCGACCAGGTCTGGGGCAGCAACGTCTATGTGGAAGAGCGCACCGTGGATGTGCACATCCGCCGCCTGCGTAAGAGTCTGGAGCCGCACGCCGCCGATCGCTACGTACAGACCGTGCGCGGCGCCGGCTATCGCTTTTCGGTACTGGCTTAGCCCGCATATTTCATGAGTCTTCTACTGCGGCCGCCGGAGAGCCGCTGTGGCGCGATCTGCTCCCTACGATCGACTCGACGTACTGTTCAAGTACGCCTTCATCGATCTCCAGTCCGCGGACCGCACCACAGCGGCTCTCCGACGCCCTCGCTACGAACACTCATGAAATATGCGGGCTGGCAATCTGCGATGATGAAACGCTGCCTCGCGGCGTGGTCTGCGCCATGTCTTTCGAATCCATAGGCCGATGTTGAATTACGTTCAAACGCCGTGCGTCTGGTTGGCCGTGTACGCGCCGGACCAGCAGTGCCGACTCGCGCTCGCCGAGCCGGACCGATGAGCGGCTGGCTGCAGCGCAGTTGGCGGGCGTCTTTACTGCGCATCGCCCTGATCATCGGCCTGACGGTGGCCATCGGTTTGGCGACGGGTTTGCTGGCGTGGATGCTGGCGCTGTGCTTCGCGGCGATCGCCGGTTTTCATCTATGGCAGCTGTTCGCGCTGCAGCGCGCGCTGCTGCAGAAGCGTCGGGAGCTTCCGGACTTCGGGCCGTGGCGTATCGTCGCCGAGCTGATCCGTCGGCGCAGCGATCGCGATCGCGACGTGCGGCGCCGCCTGCTTGATGCGCTGCAAGCCTTTCGCAGCGCCGCCGCGGCGCTCCCTGATGGCACCGTTGTACTGGACGCGCAAGGCAACATCCAGTGGCTGAACGCGGCCGCTGCGCGGCTATTGGGACTCAACCCGCGGCTCGATCAGGGCACGCCCATCGAGCATCTGGTACGCCACCCGCGGGTCATCGAGTGGCTGGCCGGCGACCCCCAGGAGCGCGCGCTGCTGGACGTACCGGCCCCCATTGACGAGAAGCTGCGGCTGAGCTTCAGAATGATCAGCTACGGCTCGGATCTGCGCCTGCTGGTGGTGCGCGATATCAGTCAGCTGCTGCATCTGGAGCAGGTGCGCCGCGACTTCGTCGCCAATGTCTCGCACGAACTGCGCACTCCGCTGACGGTGCTCGCCGGCTATCTGGACGCGGTCGAGGTCGAGGAGCTACCGGAATGGGAGCCGGTGCTGGGCGACATGCGCGGCCAGTGCCAGCGCATGCGTCACATCGTCGAGGATCTGCTCACCCTGTCGCGGCTGGATGTGCAGGGCGCACCCGCCGCCGACGTGCTGCCGATGGATGCGATCCTGGAAGAACTGGCCCGCGACGCCCGCGCGCTGTCCCGGGAACAACATCAGATCCAGGTGGGCCAGTGCGAAGCATTGAGTCTGGTGGGCTCGGCGCAGGATCTGCGCAGCGCCTTTTCCAATCTGGTCACCAATGCGGTGCGCTACACCCCACCGGGCGGCGAAATCACCCTGCACTGGCAGCGCCATCCCGAAGGCGCCGCTTTCGCCGTGGTCGATACCGGCCCCGGCATACCCGAGCAGCATCTGCCGCGTTTGACCGAACGCTTCTACCGCGTCTCCACCTCGCGCTCCCGCGAAAGCGGCGGCACCGGACTCGGCCTGGCCATCGTCAAGCACGTGCTGATGATTCATCAGGCACGACTTGAGGTGCAGAGCGAGGTGGGCGTGGGGTCGACCTTTCGCTGTGTGTTTCCGGAGGGAAGGGTGGAAGCAGAGTGAGAAGGGCTGAGGGCTGGGGAAATAGCAAGGGCTGAGGGCTGAGGGCTGAGAAAGAGCGGGGACGCGGCAGATTTAAGTTGTTCGGCTTCTGATGCGGTGATTCGCCTTGATGTCTGGTCCAAGAGAAGCTTATGCAGATCTCGGCCAACTTCTTTTCCTCAGCCCTCAGCCCTCAGCCCTAGGCATTGCGCTACCTCTCCAAGCCCAATGCAAACCCCACAATATCGTCGGCGCTGATCGCCGCCACCGGTTGCTCCCCGGCATCGCAGACCGGCACCAGCTTCAGATCGCGCGCGGCCATCACTTCGGCCACTTCGGCGGCGTTGTCGCCGAGGTGAGCGCACCAGGCTTCGCTGTTGCAGGCCTCGTCGAGGCGGCTGTTGCGATCGGCGCCGCGGGCGAAACAGGCCAGGAAATCGGAGCGCGTGGCGACGCCGGCGAACTTGCCCGCGCGTGTGACTACCAGCGACGGCGCCTGGCTGGCAGCCAAGTTCTTGTAAGCCACTCCCAGGGGTGTATCCGCATCGGCCACGGCCGGCAGCTGCCCGGCCAGCTCATCCACCTTACGCTGACGCAGCGCTGCCATCGCCGCCGGGTGATGGCGCCAGATGATTCGTTCCGGCCGCGCCGCGGCCTTCTGCACGATGCCGTCCAAGGGGCTGAGTACCTCGGCCATCCGCCCCAGCACGGCGGCGGGCAGGCGCACCACGCTGGCCGAGCCCTTGGCGCGTATCTCCACTTCCGGCTCTTCGAAGGCCTCCAAGGTTTGCTCGCCGATAAGGGTGCCGGGGCCATAGGCGGCCTCTTCGCGCCATTGCCCGCTCTTGGTGCAGCGGGCGTACACCGCTACCTCACCGTCCTCGATAGCAATCAGATCGCGGCGCGCGCCGCCCTTGCTCAAAAGCGGTTCATCGGCGGAATAGTGCTCGCGCTGCACCGGCTCGGTGCGGCGGCCGCGGTAGTGGCTGACGTCGCGCGGAAAGACCAGTTCCCAGATCCAATCGAAACCGACTTTGAGTTTCTGCAGGAATGACGGCAGCTTGACCAAAAAGGCGCTGCGCCACAGCCACCAGGCGATGAAGCCGGAGAAGCGCACCCCGTAGAGTTCGGCCACCCCACGACGACCGCCGATGCCGCAGGCCGAACCCACCGCGCGAAAGCTGAACGGCCGGGTCGCCTGGCCATCGACCACGCGAAGCAGATTCTGCGCACACTGCCGGCCCTGGCGTTCGGCGAACTGCGCAGTAGGCGGCGAGATGCTGCCGCTTTGCGCATTGGGTACGGCCGAGCAGTCGCCGATGGCCCACAAGTTGGATTGACCCTGCAGGCGCATGTCCGCATCGCAAAGCAGCCGGCCACGCTCCTTGGCCACATCCAGCTTGGCGATCAGCGGCAGGGGCGTGGTGCCGATGGTGCAGACCACGGTCTCGCCCTCCAGCCGCTCACCGCTCTTCAACGTCACCCCGCGGGCGCTGACCTCGGCCGCGCGTGAGGACAGCTTGACCTCGATGCCGTGCTTGCGCATCCGCGCTTCAGCGAACCTGCCCAGGCGCTCGTTGAGCTCGGGAAGCAGCCGCTCGCCGCTGTGCAGCAGGGTGACTTTGGTCTCCTCGGCTTGCAGGGTTGGATACCAGCGCAGCGCCTGCTCGATCAGATCGCCAATCTCGCCGGCCACCTCGACCCCGGAGAAACCGCCGCCGATGACAATGAAGCTCAGATAGAAGCGCCGTGTTGCCGCATCGTCGGTGGTCGAGGCCTTCTCCAGCTGCGCCATCACCGCCGAGCGCAGCGCGATGGCATCGCCAATGGTCTTCAGCGGCAGCGCATGAGCGGCCATGCCGGGGAGCAGATTGAGGTTGACCTGATTGCCGCAAGCGACGATCAGGTGGTCATAGTCCAGCCGCTGCGGCTGCCCGTCGTGGCCTTCGAAGACCACCTGCGAACGCGCTTTGTCGATCTCCACCACATTCTGGGTGCGCACTTCCACCTTCGGCAGCAGCTGGCGCAGCGGCGCCGCCACCGCGCGCGGGTTCAGCGAGGAACCGGCGACGTCGGCCAGCAGCGGCTGGAAGACCATATGGTTGTCGCGATTGAACAGCACGATCTGCAGGCGGTCGGCGCGCTTGCTCAGCACCTGCGCGCATTTGACCCCGGCAAAGCCCGCGCCCACCAGCACCACGCGGGTCTTGCCGTTGCCGGCGGCGTTCATGAGCGCAGACCGGCCAGCGCATTGCCCTTGACCAGGCCGTAACCGCCGACAGCGGCGCCGACCAGTACTACGGCGATGCCGAAGCCGGGCATCAGGAACAAGAAAGGTATGCCGATCACCACTACGCCCAAGCCAATACCGAAGGCGTCCAGGCTGCCACCCGGCTCGGGCTTGCCCAGCAGGCTGCGGATCAGATGGTCCAGACTCAGCTTGCCGGCGCCGTTGAAGACCAGCGGAATCAGCATCACCGCAAACAGCGCCGGCAGCTTGTAGTTGCCAAAACCCTTGTCGGACACCGAGTAGCCCTTGAGCAGATCGGTCCACATCGTCCACATGTCCGGCCAGTGCACGGCCGCGGTGGCGACAAAGGTCAGCACCAGCAGCGAGAAGGCGAAGAAGCGCGTGGCCAGACCCAACCACAGCATGATCGCGCCGATCAGCTCAAACCAGGTGGCGATGGTCCAGCTGAAGCTGGCCGGGATCACGTTGAAGGGCACCGGAAAGTCGGCCTGGATATGGCTGAACCAGTTCTCGCCGTGCAGCTTCTCCCAGCCTGCTTCGAAGAACTCCCAGCCCATCACAAAGCGCATCACCAGCCGGGGAATGATTTCACCCATTCCGCGCAGCCGGTCCACGATCAAGTCATACAGATTCACCGCCAAGCCATACATGTCGTGCTCTTCCCCATCGTTGCGTAGTCGAGCAGACCTGGGGCGGTTGAGATTGCTTTCACCAGGCGTTCACCGCTGTCCTCGCTCTCGTGCCAGCCAGGCTTGAGAAACGACCCCAGCAGAAGTGGTAAAACGTAAGATTCAGCTGCTGGCACCTCAGGCGATGATCGGGAGAACAACTTGAGCAACACTGCACCAATGCGCTGGGCTGCAAGCTTGCTGTTGGCTTTGGGCTGCAGCGCCTGGGCGGCGCCCAAGTACGACCATGTGGTCAAGGCCAGTGAGCAGCTGCCGACGGTGCTCTGGAAGTCGCTGGACATGGCCAGGCTTGCCGCCGAAGACGATATTGCCGATGCCGTGAACGCGCCCAAGCGCTTCGCGGTGAGCCACGCGGTGGATTATTCCCCGCTCAACGCCGGCAGCTGGGTTCGCGCCGCAAGCGGCCGCTGGACCTGGCGGCTGAAGCTGCACGCCGTCGATGCGGTCCATCTGAACTTCGGCTTCACCCGCTTCGCCGTGCCGCCGGGCGCGGAACTGCTGATCGTCTCCGGCGATGGCAAGACTGCGCTCGGGCCCTACACCGAGGCCGATATGCTCGAACACGGCCAGCTGTGGACCCCGGTGCTGGCCGGCGACCGGGCAATCATCCAACTCAGCGTCGACAGCAAGCGAGTGGATGAGGTCGATTTGCAGCTGAGCC
>JAUIFV010000159.1 GCA_030430155.1 Gammaproteobacteria bacterium | reverse complement strand
CCTCTATCAGGCCTGGGCCTTCGTCGCGCCCGGTCTGTACCAGCGTGAGCAGAAGCTGGCCATCCCGCTGCTGGTGTCCAGCACCTTGCTGTTCTACCTGGGCTGCGCTTTCGCCTATTTCCTGGTGCTGCCCTCGGTGATCGCCTTTCTGATGCTGGTGACCCCGGAAGGGGTGTCGATGATGACCGACATGTCCCGCTATCTGGACTTCGTGATCATGCTGTTTTTGTCCTTCGGGGTGACCTTCGAGGTACCGGTGGCGACGGTGATCCTGGTCGCGCTGGGCTGGGTGGAGTTGGAAACCCTGCGCAACAGCCGCCGCTATTTCATCGTCGGCGCCTTCGTCGTCGCCGCCATCGTCACCCCGCCCGACGTGATCAGCCAGATCATGCTGGCGATCCCGATGTGCCTGCTCTACGAGGTCGGCATCCTCGCCGCCGCGGCGCTGGTACGCAGACGCGAGGCGGAAGAGAACAGCGAAACCGAGAAAGCCTAGTGTGGTGTCCTCAAATTCGCTTGATCTCACAGCGCTAGTGAGCCGTCCCTGATACGTCGTTGCTCGTCGCAGCCATAGGCAACGCTATGCCTTGCTCCTCGCGCCTAGTCTCAGACCAAAATCCATCTGAACGTGTTCAACTTACTTTGGGGACACCACACTAGGAACTCGCTGAACATTGCAAATCTTTGTCAGTTTGGCCCTTGCGGCGGCGCGGTGCGCAGCAAAGCTGTGCGACTAATGTGAAGTTCCCGTTATGAACTTCTCGGCCGCCGAAGCGACCCTGCGATGACTGCGCCCGACATACATCCAGCGAAAGCGGTAGAGCCTGCAGACGGCGGTTTCCGGATGTCGCGCTATCGGCTGCGCGTGGTGCAGATCGGGCTGCTGGCCACGATGTTCGCCAATGCGGCATTCACAGTGAGCCGATTGGCCGAGTCGCTGCTGCAGGATCGCGCTACGCCGTGGTGGTGCAATGCAGTCAGTTTCGTCGCTCTGGTCGGTCTGTACGGTTGGTTTCAGCGGCAGCCTGCCGGTCGTGTGGTGTGGGCGGTCCAGGGCACCGCGATCATCGCCACGGTGGGCCTGCTGGTGCCGCTGGCCTATGGCTATGTGTCGTCGCTATGGTGGCTGAGTCTGGTCGGCCTGGCCATGGTGCTGATGGCCAACCTGCGCGCCGCGCTGAGCTGGTGCTTCGGCATCTGGGCATTGATGAGCCTGGCTCCGCTGCTGATCGAGCGGGCGGGAATCGCGCCCTTGCCCGGTGAACCGGTGGCGGAGGCCACGCTTTCGCGCATCGTATTTCCGCTGATCGTGTTCGCCATCGCCTTCGCATTTCGCTGGGCGGTGCGCAGCCAGGCGCGGGAGCTGCGCCGCTCCAACCAGGTCAAGGATCGCTTCATGGCCCACATCGGCCACGAATTCCGTACCCCGCTGCACGCACTGCTGGTCAATACCGAGCAGGCGCTGGCGATAGAGAGCGACCCCGCGCAGCGCCGCCGCCTGCAGTCGGCACACGCCTCGGCGCGACTGCTGCTGCGGCAGATCAACCAGGTGATCAGCTTCAGTTCCGGGCTACAGAGCCCGCGACCGCTGTTCAGCGAAGCCTACTCGCCGGCACAGGCGGTGGCGCGCTGCGTCAGCGGGCTGGCCGAGGAGGCTCACCGCAAGGGCATCAAGCTGGAACAGCACATCGATGCCGAACTGGCCGAGCGCTACCAGGGCGATGCGCTGGCTTTCGAGGAGATACTCAACGCGCTGGCAACCAACGCAGTGCGCTTCACCGAACGCGGTGGCGTGCGCATCGGCCTGCAGCGACTGGCCGGCGCGGACGGTTTGCGTCTGACCGTCGCCGATGACGGCATCGGAATGGACCCAGAGCAGCGCCGCCGAGCGATGCTGCCATTTGGCCGTGGTGATGAGTCCAGCACCCGCAGTGCGGGCGGATTGGGTCTGGGACTGGCCCATTGCCGGCAGCTGGCCGAGCGCATGAATGGGCGCCTGGACTGCCAATCCAGCGTCGGGGTGGGCACCACCATGATCGTGGACCTGCCGCTGACGCCGGCGCCAATCTGCCATGCGCTGATTGATCCCACCCCGGCCAAAGCCGATCGGTCCCTGAAGCTGCTGGTCTGCGAGGACGATGAGGCCTGCCGGGATCTGCTGGTGGCCGGGCTGCAGGCGCTGGGCCATCAAACGGTCGAGGCCGAAGACGGCCAGGCCGCTTTGGCGGCGCTGACCGATGGGGATTTCGACGCCATCGTCAGCGATCTGGAGATGCCCAGAATGGATGGCCTGGCGCTGCTGCGGGCGCTGCGGGCGCACAGTGACAACCCTGAGCTGGCTCGCCTGCCGATCGTGTTGGTGACCGCCAGCGCCACGCCAGAAAACACGCAGCGATTCCTCGATCAAGGCTTCGATGCGCTGCTGCCCAAGCCGTTCCGGTTGTCCGATATCGATCGGGAGTTGCGCCGAGTTGTCGGTGCTTCGGCGGCCGCCGCATAACTGAGACCAGACCGAGCCAGTGTGGTGAACTGCACACGTTGAACTCGTTCCGATGGGCAATTCCCGAGGCAAGGCGCGAGGAGAAGGCATAGCAGCTATGGTGACGACGAGCAACGCCGCATTCAGGGAAAAAGACCAGGGAGTCCCTACAGCTGACGCGCCAACGCCGCGCGCAGGATCTCCGCCATCCGGTCCTGAAAGGCCACCAGCAGCACGCGCTGCATCCGCGGGGCGTTGCCCAACTCGGCTTTGAGCGTGCTCACCGCAACGTCGGCCGCCTGCTCTGCCGGATAGCCGTAGACGCCGCAGCTGATCGCCGGAAAGGCGATGGAAGTGAGCTTGTGCTCGGTGGCCAGGGCCAGACTGCGTCTGTAGCAGTTGGCCAGCTGCGTCGCCTCGCCGGCGTGGCCGCCCTGCCAGACCGGGCCGACGGTGTGAATGACATGGCTGGCCGGCAGTTGAAAGCCCGGAGTGATCTTGGCGTGGCCGACCTTGCAGCCACCCAGCTGCCGGCACGCTTCCAGCAGCTCCGGCCCGGCAGCGCGATGGATCGCGCCGTCGACCCCGCCGCCGCCAAGCAGGCTGGTGTTGGCGGCGTTGACGATCGCAGCCACCTGCAGCTGGGTGATGTCGCCCTGCCAGACTTCGATCATCGCCGCGCTCCGCCCTGTCAGAGCGCACAAGTATGCGCTAACGCGGACCCACCGAGAGTCACCTAGGCCGTTGCATCTGATCGAACCGGCTCGCTCAGTCGCCGAGACCTGACCCGACTAGATTCGGCGGCGCTCCTGGTGTCTCTAGGTAGGCAGAGCGCCGCAGAGACCCGCCGACCCTCACGCCCATCTACACCATCTGGCGCGGGTCACTACGGCCTACCGGTTGGCTCCAGGATTGGGACCTACAGGTCAATCGCCGTCTACTTCAAGTACCAGCTTGCCGGTGTTCTCGCCCTTGAACAGCTTGAGCAGGGTCTCAGGGAAAGTCTCCAGGCCGACCACGATGTCCTCGCGGGTCTTCAGCTGGCCCTGGCGCATCCAGCCGGCCATCTCCGCCATGGCTTGCGGGTAGCGCGAGGCGTAGTCGAACACCACCATGCCGCGCATGCTGGCGCGATTGACCAGCAGCGACAGATAGTTGCTGGGTCCTTTGATCGCGGTGGTGTTGTTGTACTGCGAGATCGCTCCGCAGATCACCACTCGCGCGTGCATCGCCAGCTGGCTAAGCGCCGCATCCAGGATCTCGCCGCCGACGTTGTCAAAATAGACATCGATGCCCTTGGGGCAGTGGCTCCGGAGCGCCTTCTTGACGTCCTCGGACTTGTAGTCGACGGCGGCGTCGAAGCCGAGCTCGTCGACCACGTAAGCGCACTTGTCGCTGCCGCCGGCAATACCAACCACACTGCAGCCCTTGATCCTGGCGATTTGCCCAACCACCTGGCCCACCGCGCCGGCAGCGCCGGAAACCACCACGGTGTCGCCGGACTTGAGCTCGCCCACCTCGAGGATGCCGAAATAGGCGGTCATTCCCGGCATGCCCAGGGTGCCCAGGTACACCGGCAGTGGCGCCAGTTCAGGGTCGACCTTGGTCAATCCCTTGCCGTTGGACAGCGCGTAGTCCTGCACGCCGAGCACGCCCACCACGCTGTCGCCGACCGCAAAACGCGGATTGTTTGACGCCACCACGGTACCGGCCGCGCCGGCCCGCATCACCTCACCAATGGCCACCGGCGGGATGTAGGACTTGCCCTCGTTCATCCAGCCGCGCATCGCCGGATCCAGCGAGATGTAGCGGATCCGGATCAGCACCTCGCCCTCGCCCGGCTCCGGCAGCGCCGAGCCAACCAGCTCGAAATCCTCTCGCTTGACCATGCCGACTGGACGCTGGGCGAGCTTGAACTGGCGATTGACGGTCTGGGTCACGGGGGCTCCTTGCGGGTATGGGGAAGCCAGCGAGGATGCCTCAAGGTCGTTGCGGGGGACAACCGCGGGACGGACGCCGACGCGCTGGACGAGGCGCATCGGGATCGCTATCGTCGCCGCACGACGACGAAGGGCCCAGGGCATAGGGCATAGGGCCCAGTAGAGCGGGCATCTCGAGCTTTCGACGGTCTGAGCCCTGAGCCCTGTGCCGAGAGGGTCCAGGGCCCGGAGTTGCAGGTCATCGCGCGCTCTTGATCTTCCTGGGCCCTGGGCCCTGAGCCCTGTGCCCTTTTAAAAACACGCGGACTGGCCGCGAACTGGAAGTGCCATGATCGGACGCCTCACCGGAAAACTCCTCAACAAGCAACCGCCCGCGCTGCTGGTCGATGTGGGCGGGGTCGGCTATGAGCTTGAGGCGCCGATGTCGACCTTCTACGAGCTGGGCGCAGCCGGCACCGACGTCACCCTGCACATCCACATGGTCGTACGCGAGGACGCCATGCTGCTCTACGCCTTCGCCCGCGAGGCCGAACGCGCGCTGTTTCGAGATCTGATCAAGGTCTCCGGGATCGGCGCCAAGACCGCGCTGGCGGTGCTGTCGGGGATCAGCGTGGACGACTTTCGGCGCACCGTGGCCACTGCCGACGTGGCCTCGCTGACCCGGGTACCGGGCATCGGCAAGAAGACTGCCGAGCGCATCGTGGTCGAGCTCAAGGACAAGATGGACCTTGGCGCGATCGGCGCCACCCTGACCGCGGCCAGCGCCCCCGACCAGCCGCGCGACGCCGCTTCCGAGGCGGTGGTCGCGCTGCAGGCGCTGGGCTACCGCCCCGCCGAAGCGGCCAAGCTGGTGGAAAAAGCTGCTGAACCCGGCGACCGCGCCGAGGAGATCATTCGCAAGGCGCTGAAAAAAGCACTGCGCGGTTAGCCCGTAGTTTCATAAGGTCTACTACGGCCGCCGGAGAGCTGCTGTGGCGATCTGCTCCCTACGATCGACTCGACGTACTACTCAAGTACGCCTTCATCGATCTCCAGTGAAGCGGACCGCACCACAGCGGCTCTCCGGCGGCCTCGCTACGAACACTCATCAAACTGCGGGCTTAGCTCTCCGCCGCGGCCACATCTTTGCTGACCGCTGAATTCAGGTGCTGCTGCAGGAAAGCGGCAATCACCCGCCACATCTTGTGCTGGGTGGCGGGATCGGCGATGCCGTGGCCCTCGTCGGGAAACAGCAGGCCGCTGGCCGGCCGACCATCGAGCTTGAGCAACCGCGCCAGTCGGTAGCTGTGCTCGGGATCCACGCGCTGGTCCTTGAGGCCGTGGATCAGCAGCAGCGGGGTGGTCAGATCGTCGATCTGATAGATCGGCGAAGCAGCCCGCATGGCCTCGAAGTCGGTGCGCGGATTGCCGATCACCTTCTCCAGCATCTCCCGCAATTCCGGCGTTTGCGCCGAGTCGGTGGCGGTGAAGTGAAGCAAACGGTCGGAGACGCCGGACATCGAGACGGCGCAACGAAACCGCTCCGGCCAGCGCACCGAGGCAATCAGCGCCGAGTAGCCGCCGTAGCTGGAGCCGAGCATGCACATCCGTTCAGCGTCGATCGGGTAGTCCGCCAGGACCTGTTTGATCGTGGCGTCGATGTCGTCCTCGATCAGCGTGCCGTAGTTGCGATGGCCGGCCTCGCGGAAGGCCCGCCCGTAGCCATCGGAGCCGCGGAAGTTGATCTGCAGCACCGCATAGCCCAGCGAAGCGAGGAACTGCACGTCACGATTGAAGTGCAGGGTATCGGCGACGCCGATGGGACCGCCGTGGGGATAGATCACCAGCGGCCGCTTGCCATCGCTTTCGGGGAGGGTCAGGAAGGCGTCGATGGCCATCGATTCGCTGCGCTCCACGCGCAGCGGCGTGGTGGCGACGAACGGCAGTTCGGCCAGTTCCGGATACAGGTCGAACAACAGCGCGGCGTTGCGCGCCGGCGCGTCGAAATGGAACAGCTGGCCCGGCTGATCGCCGCCGTCGACGACGTGCAGCTGCTGCTTGCCGTCGGCGCTGCGCGAGATCAGCCGGGTGCTTTTGCCGGCGAAGGCGCGCTGAAACAACCGTTGGGCCTTCTGATCGCTGGCCGCGAAATACTCGGTCAGCAGCTGACCCTGGTTGTAGTAGCTGATCCCGATCGGTACACGCTGCGGATCAAGAATGACCGAGTTGACGTCGACGCCCTCGCGACTGAAAAGGGTCTGGGTGAATTGCCGGCTGGCGATGTCGTAGACCACCAGATCGCGCTGCCCGCGCTGGTCGTCGGTCAGACCGTAGATCTGATCGCCCTCAAACGACAGGGTCAGCGGGCGAAAGCCGGGTAGGTCCTCCAGCGCGGCCAGCGCGGTGTACTCCTCATCAATGCCGTACATCAGCACCGGGCCATCGTCACCCTGCGCCAGGGCCAGGCGCAGGCGGCCGCGACCATCGGTAAACCAGACCAGATCGTTCTTCACCCCGTGATTGATCCGCGCCAGCAACCCGGCCTTGAACTCGTTG
The DNA here is from genome assembly GCA_030430155.1 of Gammaproteobacteria bacterium. Lineage (GTDB taxonomy): Bacteria > Pseudomonadota > Gammaproteobacteria > Xanthomonadales > SZUA-5 > SZUA-5. The sequence goes on along the minus strand of JAUIFV010000159.1, from coordinate 4,536 downwards.
ACTGTGCGCTGGCTGCTCATGTCCACCCGATGCACCATCAGATCGCCGCGCAACGAATAGCTGCCGAAGAGGATGTGGTCGGGCTCGTGCGGCAGCGTATCGACCAGCAGACCCTCTTTGCGCAGCCGCACCGCCGCGTAGCCGTGATCGCCCTGGTCCACCGGCGCGATGCGCAGCATCTCAATGATGCGCCGGCCGTAGTCGCCGACTTCCATGATCAAGCGGTTCTTGCCTGACCACTCCACGCTGGCGTAGGGCTTGTCAGAGGCGGCAATCACCCGCCGCGTGCTCTGCTTGAGATCGATCAGATCGATCTGCCAGCGCTCCTCCTCCGGCCTGAGCTGGACCGCGACGAAGCGCCCGTCCGGGCTGATGTCGGCACTCAAGGTCTGCGCGCGCTGCCACAGCAGTTCCGGCTTGAGCGGCAGCTCGGTGGCCTCGGCCGGAGTGAGCCGATCATCGCCCACGGCGACACCCTTGCGCGCCGCCGCGTAGGCCTTGTAGTAGGCCGGGAAGGGATCGGGGTAGTGCCCGGTGTAGGCGAACTCGTAGCGCGCCAGCAGCTCCGGGAAATCCCGCTGCAGCCAGTCCAGAGCGCGCAGGCTGCGATTGGACACCAGCCAGTCGGCATGAAACAGCCCATGACCGTCAAATAGCAGGTCGCCGGGGTAGTTAAGCTGGCCAGCCTTGACCTCGAACTTCAGCTCCGGGTCTTCGTCCAGCTTGAAGCGCCAATAGGCGATGCGCTGTATCTCCTTCCACTGATACAGACCGGCCTCGGCGCGGTACAGGGCGTAGCTGCGACCTTTGGGCAGCTCGCGCAGCACGCCGGAGCCGAGCAGCTTGCCGTCCTTGACCAGACGCACGCTGTGCAGCGCGTCTTCGGTGTCCACCGCGACCACGATCAAACCCTGATCAGCGTCCAGACTGACGCTGTCCCCGGGCTCGATGCGCTTGAGGCCGGCCAACGCGGCAGGCGCGGCGAAGAGGATCAGTAGCGAGATCAACGCCAGTACAGGTGGCGTCAACAGGGACCGGGCTTGCATCGGTCGAATACCTGGATGAAATGGGCGGCGAAGATAGCCCAGTTGTGGGAAACACGCACCTGGAATTCGAGCCTGAACAGGCCGTCCTGCGATTCCAGCCCCATTGTTCACAAACAATCTCATGGAACGGCATCCCTGCAAGCGCTCGGGGTGTCGGCTTATGCGCGGGCTGGATAGAGACATGCAAGCCAGTGGAATTTCGCTCGCGAGCAAGCTCCCACAGGCGAGCGGCTACGTCCCCACGTTCCGCCGCTGGGCCCTGAGCCCTGGGCCCTGAGCCCTTCCTCCAGGAGCATCGCTTGCAGACAAGCTCCTACAGGAGAGCGGCTACGTCCCCACGTTCCGCCGCTGGGCCCTGGGCCCTGAGCCCTGGGCCCTGAGCCCTTCCTCCAGGAGCATCGCTTGCAGACAAGCTCCCAGAACCGAAGCCAGAGCCAAGCTATCCCAGCGTGCGAACCGCACCACCGTGCGCTTTCCGTAACTGCACGAGATGTGAGAGCGATGCGGGGCTAGGAATGCATCGAGTTTGCCGGTTAGCCTACCTCGCCCAACGTCGGGCCAGCGATTCATGAGTGCGATCGGCGCCAAGCCCAGTTTCACCCTGGCCCAGGCCGAAACGGCATTGGCAGCGCACTACGGTATCCAGGGGCTAGCCACGGCGCTGCCCAGCGAGCGCGACCAAAACTTCCTGCTCCGCGATGAGCGGGGCCGGCGCTACGTGCTGAAGGTTGCCAACGGTGACTGCGAGCCGGGCCTCTTGGAGGCGGAGAACGCGGCGCTCACCCATCTGGCCGATCGTGCGCCGGTGCCGGCGCTGATTGCCAGCCGTGACGGCAAGAGCACCGTTATCGACCAGGGCCAGCGGATTCGATTGATCAGCTATGTGGATGGCCAGCCGTTAGGCCGGCAGCGCTACCAGTCGGCCGCGCTGCTGGATGCGGTCGGCCGCGCGGTGGGCACGGTCAACCGCGCCTTGGCCGACTTCGATCACCCGGCCCTGCATCGCGCTTTCGATTGGGATCTGGCCCGCGCTCCGGCGATCATCCGAGCCAGCCTGGACCTGCTCGACGACGCCGAGCTGCGCTCGATCGTGGACAGGGTGCTTTCGGACTTCCACCGACACAGCGAACCGGTCCTCGCCCAGCTGCCCAAGGCGGTAATCCACAACGACGCCAATGACTACAACCTGATCGTCGATGGCGAGCGGGTGCTGGCGCTGATCGACTTCGGCGACATGGTCTACAGCCATCGGGTCAACGATCTGGCTATCACCATGGCCTACGCGGCGCTGGGCAAGCCCGACCCGGTGGCGGCTGCGCAGCAGGTGGCGGCCGGCTTCCACGCGGTGCAGCCGCTGTCGGAGCCGGAGTTGGCGGTGGTCTTCAACCTGATGTGCCTGCGCCTGGCGCACAGCGCCTGCATGGCCGCGCGGCAGCAGGCCGAGCGCCCGGATGATCCCTACCTGAGCATCAGCCAGGCCCCGCTGAGCCGGACCCTGCCCACGCTGGCGACACTGCATCCGCGCATGGGCAGCTATCTGATCCGTGCCGCCTGCGGGCTGACCCCGGTGCCGCAGCACACGGCGGTGGTGCGCTATCTGCGCGAGTACGCCGATGCCATCGCCCCGCTGACTGGAACGGCGCTGGATGATGCGACCGCGCTGGAGCTGGATCTGAGCGTGGGCAGTCCGCTGGTAAGTTCCGATTCGGGTCACAACGGTGCGGAGGCGCTGGCCGTGCGGATCAATCAGCAGATGGCCGAAAGAGGCGCGAGCGTGGCACTGGGCGGCTACGGTGAAGCGAGGCTGCTGTACACCGAGCCGGCCTACAGACAGGGCCAGCTGACCGACCCGCAGCGCTGCATCCACCTCGGCATCGACGTCTCGCTGGCCCCGGGCAGCAAGCTGCACGCGCCGCTGCACGGGGTCGTGCATGGTTTCGTCAACGCCAGCGCGCGGCTGGACTACGGTCCGGTGGTGGTGCTGCGCCATCGTACCGACTGCGGGGTCGAGTTCTACACGCTGTACGGGCATCTCAGCGCGGCATCGCTGGCAACGCTGGAGGTCGGCATGGCGATCCCCGCCGGCCAGTGCTTCGCCGAGGTGGGCGACGCGCCGGAGAACGGCGACTGGTGGCCGCACGTGCACCTGCAGCTGATCACCGACATGCTCGACATCCCGGTCAACTTCGACGGCGCCTGCCTGCCGGCGCAGCGCGACGCCTGGCTCAGTCTGTGCCCGGACCCCGAACTGCTGCTGCGCCCGCGCCGCGCCGCCGCATCGGCACAGACGGGCGACAAACCGGATCTGCTCAGCCGACGGCGTCAGCGCATCGGCGGCAGCGTGCGGCTGAGCTATGGCTCTCAGCCGCTGCAGATCGTGCGCGGCTGCGGCGCCCATCTGTACGGCGCCGACGGCCGCACCTATGTCGACGGCTACAACAACGTCCCGCACGTCGGTCACTGCCACCCCCGCGTGGTGCGCGCGGTCAGCGAGCAGTTGGCGCTGCTCAACACCAACACCCGCTATCTGCAGGAGCCGCTGCTGGCCTATGCCGACGCGTTGTGCGCGCAACTGCCGGCCGAGCTGGACACCTGCTATCTGGTCGCCAGCGGCAGCGAGGCCAACGAGCTGGCGCTGCGTCTGGCTCGCACGGCCAGCGGCGCGCGCGATCTGCTGGTGATGGAGGCGGCCTATCACGGCCACACCAGCACGCTGATCGACATCAGCCCGTACAAGCACGATGGCCCGGGCGGAGCTGGAGCGCCGGACTGGGTGCACGTCACGCCCATTCCCGATCTGTACCGCGGCCGCTACCGGAGCGACGTGGCCGATGCCGGACAGCGCTACGCGGCCGAGGTGGGCGCGGTGATTGATCGCCTTCAGCGAAAGGGCCGCGCACTGTGCGGCTACATCGCCGAGACCTGCCCCAGCGTCGGCGGCCAGCTGCTGCTGCCGGACGGCTATCTGGCCGAGGTCTATCGCTTGGTGCGCGAGGCCGGCGGCGTCTGCATCGCCGATGAGGTGCAAACCGGCTTCGGCCGGCTGGGCACCCACTTCTGGGGCTTTGCGCAGCATCGGGTGGTGCCGGATATCGTGGTCATGGGCAAACCCATCGCCAACGGCTATCCGCTGGCCGCGGTGGTTTGCCGCCGTTCTATTGCCGAAGCCTTCGACAACGGCATGGAGTTCTTCTCCACCTACGGCGGCAGCACCGCCGCCTGCGCCGCCGGGCTGGCCACGCTGCAGGTGGTACTGGACGAAGGGCTGCAGGCCCACGCGCTGGCGGTCGGTGCGCATCTGCTGAACGGACTGCGTGACCTGCAGCAGCGCCACCCGCTGATCGGCGATGTGCGCGGCTCCGGGCTGTTTCTGGGCGTCGAGCTGGTCAATGACCGCGACAGCTTGGATCCAGCCGCCGATCAGGCCGCCTTCATCGCCCGCCGCATGCGCGACCGCGGCGTGCTGATTGGCACCGATGGGCCGCTGCAC
>JAUIFV010000158.1 GCA_030430155.1 Gammaproteobacteria bacterium | reverse complement strand
GAAGTTGCTGATTCTGTAGGCGATGCTCGGCGGCGCGGCGACCACCGGCAAACCGCTCAGGTAGCGCTCGATGTCCTCGGCGAAGGCGTTGGCCGACTGGTAGCGGCGCGCGCGGTCCTTCTCCAAGGACTTCATCACGATCCAGTCCAACTCGCCGCGCAGCTTGCGCCGCAAACGCACCGCGCCGGCCTCGCGCCGCGCCGGCGTCGACTGCCGTAGCCGCGCGCTGGGGCGCATCGGCTCGGCAGTACGGATGATTCGCTGCACCTCGGACGCCGAAGCCGAGTCCAGGGTGTCGGATTCAAAGGGCGTGGTGCCGGTCAGCAGCTGGTACAGCAGCACGCCGAGCGCGTAGATATCGGTGCGCGTATCGATGTCGCCGCGACCCTCGGCCTGCTCCGGGCTCATGTAGGCGGGCGTTCCGATCATCACGTGCTGCGCGCTGTACATCGCCGACAGATCCGACTCGCCGCTGGTCGCCTTGGCGATGCCGAAGTCGATCACCTTCACCACGTGCTGCCCTTCCAGACTGCTGGCCAAGACGTTGCTGGGCTTGAGGTCGCGATGAATGACGCCCTTGGTGTGGGCGTGCTGCACCGCCTGACAAACCTGCTCGAACACGCGCAGGCGCTGCTCGATGGACAGACCCTGGCGATCGCAGTAGGTGGTCAGCGGTTCGCCTTCGACCCGCTCCATCACGAAGTAGGGTCGGCCGTTGGCGGTCGCGCCGGCATCCAGCACGTGGGCGATGTTCGGATGGTCCATCAGCGCCAGCGTCTGCCGTTCGGCCTTGAAGCGGGCGACCACCTCGCGGGTGTCCATGCCCAGCTTGATCACCTTGATCGCGACCTTGCGGCGCACAGGGTGTAGCTGCTCGGCGTCGAAGACCACGCCAAAGCCGCCCTCCCCCAGCTGATTCAGGATCCGATAGCGCCCACCGATGATGGGCTCGATCGCTTCAGGCGAGTGAGGGCGGTCGTCATCGCCCAACAGTTGGGTGTGATCGTCCACGCTAGCGATGCTACACGGCGAGATCACCTGCACCGTTGCGGGACCGTGACCCAAGCGCAAAGGAGTGTTGTGTAGGTTCGATAGGAGCTGAGTGAATATCCGCTACCACGCCATCGGCGTCAATTCCCAACGCCGCTGTCATCTGGCGTTAATCTGAATGAAAGCAATGACCCATTTGTGGCCAACGCGTCATTCACGCCTGGACCTTCAACTTGTCCCAATCCCAGCCGCTGAGAATATCTGCGCATGAGTAGAAACCGATTGATTGCTTTCGCTGCTGGCCGCATCTGGTCTGCTGATTGCGCTGCCAGGCGTCTCCAATGCCGATGACGAAGACTTCGAGTTCTGGCTCAACCCGTCGGTTTCCACTGATTTGGACGAGGACACGGGCATCGAGTTCGAAACCGCCCAGCGTTTTCGCAGCTCATCCGAAGGACGAGCCGACACTTACTTCGGGCGACTTTGGATCAAGCAGAAGCTGCGCCCCAACGTCACTCTTGGCGGCGCGCTCGAGCGACGTATCAATGACGGCGGACGTGACGAGACCCGGCTGATGCAGCAGCTCTCCACCAAACACAGCATCTGGCGTACCCGACTGCGGCTGGAGCAACGATTCGTCGACGGCGCCGACCAGATAGGACTGCGCCTGCGTCCCCGGCTGGGCGTGGCCATACCCATCGATGATGCCGAACGCTGGACCTTCGTCACTGACGCCGAGCTGTTCCTGACTCTGCAGAGCACCAGCGATGGCGGCGATACCGGTCTGACCGGGCTGCGCACTCAGATCGGCGTCGGCTTTGACGCGACTGATTCGCTGAGCCTGAGTGCGGTCTATCTGCGGCAGCAGGACTACGAGGATGACGGCCCCGACACCATCGGTCATGCGCCGCTGATCGGGATCGAGTACGCGTTTTGATATTCCACAGCGATCGCGACTAGCCGCCCGCGGCATCGCCCTCGGGCGGCGACCCGTCAAGCCACTTGTACATCACCAAGGCATCGACCAATCCCCTGCTCGGGTGATTCACCGCGCCCGGCAGGCGACCGACGATCTCAAAGCCCAGACGCCGCCAAAGCCGCACCGCCCCTTCGTTGCTGGCGGCGACGTAGTTGAACTGCATGGCCCTGTAGCCCAGCGCCAGCGCGACCTCCTGTGAGTGCTCGCAGAATCGCGTCGCCAGTCCGCGCCCGCGGGCCTGGGCCGAGACCATGTAGCCGCAGTTGCAGACATGACTGCCGGGTCCGGCGAAATTTGCCTTGAGGAAATAGGTACCGAGAATCTGCCCATCCTCCTCAAAGACGTAGGTCTTGTGCGGAGCGATCATCCACATTTGCCGCCCTTCCGCCTTGGACAGGTCCGGGTCAAAAGCGTAGGTCTCGCCGGCGCGGACGATCTCGCGAAAGATCGGCCAGATGGCTTCCCAGTCGTCGGCCGTGGCTACTCGGATGCTCATGAACGATTGGTTTTCCAAGTCGGTGATCGCGACGGCCGGCCGATCGCCGCACGATGATGCGGATCGCTGGCGCTCACCACATCCTACTCAGAAATCATCGCTCAATAGGAATATTGAACTCGCGGCGAATCTCTTCTAGAGACCGGTCCATATACCGACTGTGATCGTCCCACGGCCACGGTTTGCTCATCTGTCTGGCGCGGAGAATGGTGCCTGGCATGCTGCGCAGCAGCCGCAGGATGTTCTTGGCTAGGTGAGCGACGCTGTACTGCCTGAACAGAGCGAAGGCGCTGGCCTCCGAGTAGCCGCTGAGGTGCTTCCAGAACCCCAGGGTGGTACCGAACAGCGTGTACAGCTTCAGCGTGCCTTCGCCGTAGAGCGAGGTGTCGCAGCCGAAGACGACGTGGGCTACGTCGTGACAGCGGAAAAACGCCTGCGCTTCCGGCGATAGCTCTCGATCGACCAGCACGGCCGCGTTCCTGGCGAAGTATTGATCCAACCCCTCGCGCAGCGTCATCACCGTCTCACCTGCACCCAATCCGGCCGCCTACTTCTGATAGCGCGGCTGATACAGCTGGACCTTGAACCCGCCCGGCACCTTGAAATAGGTCACCAGACCGTAGCCATGATCTGCCACAGCCTGGGTGAACTCGACACCGCGGCTCTTCAGCTCGGCGACGGTCTGCTCGATGTCGTCGCAGTAGAAGGAGATCTCGGCGGTGCCGGAGGCAGGCCCGCCATCCTCGATGGGATGCACGCCGAGGTCGGCTTCGGGGGCGTCGAAAATCAACCAGCCGTCGCCCACGTCGCTGCTGGGCAGCGCCAGCTTGTCCTTGAGGAAGCTGCGCAGCTCCGCCGCGGCGGAGGAATAGAACATGCCGTGCATTCCGCGGATCATTGGCCTTCTCCTCGCAGTGAGTCCTGTGCAGATCGCAAGTCTGCTCCGCAGTCCATGCGTCGGCAACCACAGCGGTCGCCGCAATCCTTGGGAGGTTCTAGAATTCACCTCAAAAAAAAGCCCCAAGCACTTGATGCTTGGGGCTTTTCAATTTGGCGGAGAGAGAGGGATTCGAACCCTCGATACGGGTTTTGTCCGTATACTCCCTTAGCAGGGGAGCGCCTTCAGCCGCTCGGCCATCTCTCCGGATTTTGATTGCTTGCACACGTCGCCGCAGGGCCGTGCTCGACGAGGCCGGCAAGGATAGCGCAAAGCTCGCCGCTGCGGCAAAGGATTATTGGCAGTTGTTCAGGACTTGTCCGGATCGTCTTCGGCTGCGCCCAGCTCGATGGAGATGGTGCCTTCGTCTTCGCCGGGATGTTCGCGACGGATCCGCTGGTAGATTTCCTCCCGGTGCACCGCCACGTGCTTGGGCGCGGTGATCCCGATCCGAACCTGATTGCCCTTGACGCCCAAAATGGTGACCGACACGTCGTCACCGATCATCAGCGATTCGCCTACCCTTCGAGTGAGAATCAACATCTCACGCTCCTCCTCCCATGCCCTCGCCGCTCTGGTCTGAACCGCCGGTTCAGACCCCCTTGGCGCCGGTCCATCCTGGACCGTCCCTGCATTGCAATCGCACGATCGCCATCTCGCGCTGCCGTTGATGCTACCCGCGACCCCGGCTGCAAGCAATGTGGATGGCTGTCTGCAGCATCTGCGCACTTCAATCCAGGCTGATCTTGAAGCGTAGTGAGGGCCCTTCCTCGCCGCCCATCCGCTACAATCGCGCGCCCCGCGCTCATCCCGTGTATCCGTGTCCGCCTATCCACCGCTGATCGACCTTCCTCTACCCAAAGCCCAGCAGCGCTGGCGCCGCTGGCCGCGGCCGCACGGCGCGGCGCTGGCCTTGGCGATCAGCGAGGCGGCGCAGGCCTGGGCGCGTCCGCTGGTGGTGTTCACTCGGGATGCGCACAGCGCGCAGAGCCTGAGCGCCGATCTGCAGGCAATGGCACCGCCAGGTCTGGCCTGCCAGGTGCTGCCGGATTGGGAAACCCTGCCCTACGACCACTTTCCGCCGCATCCGGAGATCGTCGCCGAGCGCATCGCCACGCTGATCGAACTACCGCGACGCGAATCCGGTGTACTGCTGGTGCCGATCGGCGCGGCGCTGCAGCGGATGGCGCCGCGCAGCTATCTGCTCGGTCGCTCGCTGGTGCTCAGCGTCGGTGACCGCTTCGATCTGGACCAGCAGCGGGCGCTGCTGGAGCAAGCCGGCTATCGAACCACCAATCAGGTCCTGGAGCCCGGCGAGGTGGCGGTACGCGGCGGACTGATGGATCTGTATCCGATCGGCGCCGATCGGCCCTATCGCATTGAACTGTTCGACGACGCCATCGAGAGCATTCGTCCCTTCGACCCGGAAACCCAGCTCTCCGAAGGCAGTGTCAAGGCGGTCAAGCTGCTCCCGGGACGCGAGTTTCCTTTCGACAGCGACGCGCTGAAGGCGGTGCGCGACCGCATCCGCGAGCGCTTCGACATCGACATCCGCCGCTCAGCCTTCTATCAGGACCTGAAGAACGGGATGGCGCCCGGCGGAATCGAGTACTACCTGCCGCTGTTCTTCGAGCAGACCGAAACCTTGTTCGACTATCTGCCCGAGCAGACCCTGGTGATGGTGCTCGATGACGCGCTGGAAGCCGCCGAGGGCTTTCTCGCCGAGGCCGCCGAGCGCTACGAGCAGCGCGCCTACGACATCGATCGCCCGGTGCTGCCGGTGGCCGAGCTGTTCCTGGACAGCGACGGTATGCGCCAGCGCATCAACCAGCTGGACCGGGTGCTGATCGGCGGAACCGACGCCGAGGCGCCGCAGCACACCGAGGCGCCACCGGAGCTGCCGCTGTTTGCACGCAGCGGCGAACCGGGTCAGGCGCTGCGCGACTACATCGCCGGGCATCCGGGATCGCTGCTGATCGCCGCCGACTCTCCCGGACGGCGTGAGGCGCTGCTGGAAACCCTGGCCAGACACAGCCTGCGCGCGGTGATGGTCGAGCACTGGGCCGAATTCATCGAGAAGCGGCCGCCGCTGGCGGTGACCTCGGCGGCGCTGTCGGATGGCTTCCATCTGCCTGACGCCCACCTCACCGTGCTCACCGAACGTCAGCTCTACGGCGAGCGGGCGGCGCAGTCGCGGCGGCGCAGCGAAAGTGCCAAGGATCCGGCCAGCATCATCCGCGATCTGGGCGAGCTGGCCGAAGGCGCGCCGGTGGTTCACGAGGATCACGGCGTTGGCCGCTACCAAGGTCTGGTCAGCCTGGAGCTGTCCGGTATGGAAGGCGAGTTCCTGGCGATCGAGTATGCCGGCGGTGACAAGCTCTATGTGCCGGTGGCGCAGCTGCAGCTGGTCAGTCGCTACACCGGCGGCGCGGTGGAACATGCACCGCTGCACGCGCTGGGCGGCGAGGCCTGGGAGAAGGCCAAGAAGCGCGCGGCGGAGAAGATTCGCGACGTCGCCGCCGAGCTGTTGGAGGTGCAGGCCAAACGCGCCGCCCGCAAGGGCGAGGCGCTGACCCTGGATCGTCCGCTGTATGAGCAGTTCTGCGCCGGTTTCCCCTTCGAGGAAACGCCCGACCAGGCGCAGGCCATCGATGCGGTGATCGATGATCTGGCCAAGCCCACGCCAATGGATCGGGTGGTTTGCGGTGATGTCGGATTCGGCAAGACCGAAGTCGCCCTGCGCGCCGCCTTCTGCGCGGTGCAGGCTGGCAAGCAGGTGGCGGTGCTGGTGCCGACCACGCTGCTGGCGCAGCAGCACTATCGCAACTTCACCGACCGTCTGGCCGACTGGCCGGTGAAGATCGAGCTGCTCTCGCGCTTTGTCTCCGGCAAAGACACCAAAAGCGCGATCAGCCGCATTACCGACGGCAAGGTGGACATCGTCATCGGCACTCACCGGCTGATCCAGGGCGATCTGAAGTTCAAAAACCTGGGGTTGGTGATCGTCGACGAGGAGCAGCGCTTCGGGGTGCGCCAGAAGGAGAAGCTCAAGGCGCTGCGCGCCGAGGTGCATGTGCTTACCCTCACCGCCACACCCATTCCGCGCACCCTGAACATGGCCCTGGGCGGCCTGCGCGAGCTGTCCATCATCGCCACGCCGCCGGCCCACCGGCTGGCGGTGAAGACCCTGATCGCCCAGCGCGAGGCCGGCCTGATCCGCGAAGCCATCCAGCGCGAGCTGGCCAGAGGCGGCCAGGTCTACTTCCTCCACAATGACGTGCAGAGCATCGACAAGGCGGCGCGCGAGTTGCGCGAGCTGATGCCCCAGGCCCGGGTCGCCGTCGCCCATGGCCAGATGCCGGAAAAGGCGCTGGAGCAGGTGATGCTGGATTTCTATCGCCAGCGCTGCAACGTGCTGGTCTGCAGCACCATCGTCGAGAACGGCATCGACGTGCCCAGCGCCAACACCATCATCATCGAGCGCGCCGACAAATTCGGTCTGTCCCAGCTGCACCAGCTGCGCGGCCGGGTTGGCCGCTCACACCATCGCGCCTACGCCTATCTGCTGGTCCCGGACCGCAAGGCGATGACCGGCGATGCGGTCAAACGCCTGGAGGCGCTGGCCTCTCTGGAAGAGCTCGGCGCTGGATTCACCCTGGCCACCCACGATCTGGAGATCCGCGGCGCCGGCGAACTGCTCGGCGAGGAGCAAAGCGGGCAGATCCAGGAAGTGGGCTTTGCGCTGTACAGCGAGTACCTGGAACGTGCGGTGGAGGCGCTGAAAGCCGGCAAGATCCCCGATCTGGACGCCGAGCGCGGCTTTGGTGCCGAGGTGGAGCTGAATATCCCGGCGCTGATCCCCTCCGACTACATGCCCGATGTGCACTCGCGCCTGACCCTGTACAAGCGCATTGCCGGCTGCCGCAGCGAGGCGGAGCTGGATGCGATGAAGGTGGAGATGATCGATCGCTTCGGCCTGCTCCCCGAACCCACCAAGCAGCTGTTCGCGGTCTCCGCGCTGAAGCTCAAGGGCGGCGCCCTGGGCGTGAAGAAACTGATGCTGGGTCCGCTGGGCGGTCGCTTGCAGTTTGAGGCCAAGCCCAAAGTCGATCCGATGGTGGTGGTCAAGCTGATCCAGCGCGAGAATAAGCGCTATGCCTTCGATGGCCCGGATCGACTGAAGATCCGCGCTACCCTTGAGCAAGCCAGCGAGCGTCTGCAGCTGGCCGATGCCTTGTTTGACCAGCTGGGAACCCGCCATGCCGCTTAGAGCTACCGCCTTCCGCCCGCTGCTTGCCCTGTTCGGGGCCCTATCTCTGGCCTTGGCCAATCCGGTGTGGAGCCAGGAGGAGATTCCGTCCTCGGTCCAGATCGAGGTGCTGGTGTTTGAATACGTCAACGGCGGCGCCGGCAGTGAAGCGGGCCGACGGCTGGACGAAGGCGGCTATCGCGACCTCTATGTGCTCAGCGAACCGCCGGGTGACGGCTGGTTCCGGGTCATTCCGGCCAGCAAGCAGCGTCTGGCCGGGGCCTCGGGCGTGCTCAGTCGGTCCTCGCGCACCCGCCTGCTGCTGCACACCGGCTGGCAGCAGCCCAGCCGCGACAGCCGCCGCATCGTGCTGCGCAGCGATGGCGAAGTACAAGTCAGCGATAGTGATCGCGGCCTGCTGCAGGGCAACCTGCCGGTGGCCGACGGCTGGCTGGAGCTGCAGAGCGGTCGCGGCCTGCGCGTGCAGTTGAGCTTCGACCATCGCCGTGAGGGCGGCGACGGCTTCGCCGAGTACAGAATGGATCAGACCCGGGTGCTGACTCCTGGGGAGATCCACTACTTCGATCACCCCGCATTCGGCGTCCTGGTGCGCGTCGACGCCATTGATCAGGTGCTGTAGCAGCAATGGCGGCCGCAATGACCAATTTCGTTCCCGGACAACGCTGGTACAGCCTGGCCGAACCCGAGCTGGGCCTGGGAACGGTGCTGCGCACCGAGCCACGCGCGGTGCAGGTGGTTTACACCCAGAGCGGCGTCATTCGCCACTATGCGGTGGCCTCTGCGCCACTGGAGCGAGCCCGTTTTCAGCCCGGCGATCGCATCGTCGCCGGCGGCGAAACCCGCTCGGTGGAGAAGATGATCGAGCAGGACGGGCTCTACTTCTATCTCTGCGATGGCGAGCCGCTGCCGGAGACCGCGCTGGATGACCGGCAGGCCGCCGGCCGCCCGGAAGATCGGCTGATGGCCGCCAGAGTAGGCTCCAACCGCCATTTCCGCCTGCGCCTGCAGTCGCTGCAGTCGCGCGCGCAGGCCCGGGCTCGGCCCAGCTGGGGATTGGAGTCGGCTCGCGTACAGCTATTGCCGCATCAGCTCGGCGTGGTCGCCGGTGCCCTCGCTCAGCCCAGCCCGCGGGTACTGCTGGCCGACGAGGTGGGCCTGGGCAAGACCATTGAAGCCGGCCTGATCCTGGCCCGGTTGATCGCCAGCGGACGCGCCGAACGGGTTCTGATATTGGTGCCCGAACCGCTGGTGGTGCAGTGGTTTGTGGAGCTGCGGCGCCGTTTTCAGCTCAACTTTGCAGTCTACGACGAGGAGCGCGTGGCCTCCATTGAAGCCTCGGGCGGCAGCGACAATCCCTTCGAGGACGATCAGTGGGTGCTCACCGAGCTCGGCTTTCTGACCGCCTCCAGCAAACGCCAGCAGCAGCTGACCAGCGCCGGCTGGGATCTGGTCATCGTCGATGAGGCGCACCATCTGGCCTGGACTCCGGAAGAGGCCAGCGCCGAGTATCAGCTGGTGGAGCAGCTGGCGCTGACCACGCCCAGTTTGATCCTGCTCACCGCAACACCGGAGCAGCTGGGGCGTGCCGGCCATTTCGCCCGGCTGCGCCTGCTCGATCCGGATCGTTACAGCGACCTGCAGCACTTTGTGGGCGAAAGCGAGCGTTTTCAGGCGGTATCGGTGGCAGCCGCTGAGCTGCTGGACGGCGGCGAGCTGAGTGCGCAGTCGCAAAGCCACATCGAAACCTTGCTGGGCGACGACCGCGAGGCCAAGTCGCAGATCGACAAGCTGCCCGACGAGGCCGCGCGAGAGGCGCTCCTGGATGCCTTGATCGACCGCCACGGCACCGGCCGGGTGATGTTCCGCAATCGGCGCGACAGCGTCGGCGGATTCCCCCAACGCGAGCCCTCGCCGGCGCAGCTGGCGTCCCCAGGACACGATCCGGCGCTGGCGGCCAGACTGCTGGCGGAGTTCGACGCGGATCTGCAAACCCCGGATCTGTCTCCCGCCTTCGGCAGCAGCGAAAGCGACGACGTGCCCGCAGCGGTCACGCTACTCACCCACGATCCGCGTTTCGCCTGGCTGCTGGAGCTGATCGAATCGCTGGCCGAGCAGAAGCTGGTGTTGATCTGCCGCAGCCGAGCCAAGGTGGAACTGCTGGAGGCTGCGCTGCGGATCAAGGCCGCGGTGCGCGTGGCCCGCTTCCATGAGGGCCTGAGTCTGGCCCAGCGTGACCGCAATGCGGCCTTTTTCGCCCAGTCCGACGGCGCCCGACTACTGCTGTGTTCGGAGATCGGCTCGGAGGGACGCAACTTCCAGTTCGCCCACCACCTGATCCTGTGGGATCTGCCAGCCGACCCCGACCTGCTGGAGCAGCGCATCGGCCGTCTCGACCGCATCGGTCAGACCGAGAGCATCAAGATCCACTACTGCGTGCTGGCCGATACCGCGCAGTGGGCGCTGGCACGCTGGCTGGAACTGGGCCTGGACGCCTTCCGCACCAGTCCCGCCGACGGCCGCGAGCTGTTCAACCAATTCGGCAAGCGCCTGGTCGACACGGCGCGCGCGGTGGCGCTGGGCAAATCGGGCAGCCACCAGGCGCTGGAAACGCTGATCAGCGAAAGCCGTCAGGTCCATGAGCAGCTGAGCAGCGACATCCGCGCCGGCCGCGATCGATTGCTGGAGCTGGCCACCCGGCGTGATCACGGCGGCGGCGAGCTGATCGACGCGCTGGATGGCGTCGACAACGACCCGCTGCAGGATGCCTACGTACAGCAGCTGTTCGAGCATTTCGGCATCGACGTTGAGGAACTGGGCCTGCGCCGGGTCCGACTGGACCCAGAGTACGTCAACAACAACGCCTTTCCTGGCCTCAAGGACGGCGCCGAGACGATCACCTTCGATCGCTATGAGGCGCTGGGCCGGGATGACTTGGGCTTCGTGCGTCTCGACCACCCGCTGGTCAGCGGCGCTCAGGACCTGCTGCTCAGCAGCGAGGACGGCGGCGCCGCCTTCGTTATCGACGCCTCCCTGCCCAGCCGCAGCGTGCTGCTGGAAACGGTGTCGGTGCTGGAGGCGATCGCCCCGCGCGGCGTGGATGTGAATCGCTTTCTGCCGCCTACGCCGATACGAGTGCTGGTGGACAGCCGTCGCGAGCGCCGCGAGCACGAGGTCGACCCGGCTGCCGAGAGCCGCAGCGACGAGCGCCCCGCCGATCTGGCGCGGCTGCGCAAGGTGCTCAACACGCTGGTCCCGGCGCTGCGCGACGCGGCGATGGCGATGGCGGAGACCGACAGCGCCGAGCTCATCGACAGCGCCCGTCAGGCTGCCAGCAGCGAACTCAGCCGAGCCCGCAACCGCCTCAGCGCCCTGCGCCGGGTCAATCCCAACGTACGCGAAAGCGAACTGACCCAGCTCGATGAGCAGCGAGAGGCCCTAGACCAGGCCCTGTCCGGCGCCCGCCTGCGCCTGGACGCGGTCCGATTGATCGCTAGTCCGGACATTATGCAGTTGGCGGCAAGAGCTTAGCGGCCCAGTTCCAGTGTCAGAAATGCAAGAAGAAGGGCTGAGGGCTGGGGAAAGAGCGAGGGCTGAGGGCTGAGGGCTGAGGGCTGAAACCATTCAGATTGCGCCTTAAGGGTTGTTTCAAATCTCCGTTCAAAGCCGCGAATGAACACTCTGCTCCGTGCTCGCCCTGCTTTTCCTCAGCCCTCAGCCCTCAGCCCTAAACCCTTGTGAATCACCACTTCCGCCACCACTGTTCAATGCTGACGACATCGGAACCTCCCTCTTGATGCCTCCAGTCACCCTGGCCCTGCTGATCAGCAACGTGTTGTTGTTCGTGATGCAGGGCATCTATGGCGATTTGTTCCTACAGGCCTTCGGGCTTTGGCCCTTCGGCAACGCGGCTCTGGCCGAGGAGTTGGGCATCCGGGGGCCGGCGTTCGCACCCTG
>JAUIFV010000157.1 GCA_030430155.1 Gammaproteobacteria bacterium | reverse complement strand
AGACGCGACAGCCCAGCCGGTAATTCGATACTCGTTCCGGCTTGTAACCCGCCAGGAGGACGACCATCCTTGCCTATTCGCGGCATATTGCTTGATCCGCGCTAATCCTCGGTTAGACTCCCTGCCCCTGTGCACATCACCTTGAGGGAACACCATGCCGATTATTCGAGCTGTTCTTGCGCTACTGGGGTCCATGCTGCCGATAGGATTCCTCCGCGCAGAAACGGCAGACGGCTTCGATGCACAGGTAGAAGCGACTGTTGGCCCCGTCCTCAACCAGATCACCAGCGTGGTGTTCTACCAGGCAGAGATCTTCGGCGTACAACTGACGCTCATTGTGGCGTGGCTGATCCTGGCCGCGTTGATCTTTACGCTGTACTTCAAGTTCATCAACCTGCGCGGTTTCTTCCAAGGTTTCAGGCTGATACGCGGGGACTATCAGGACGACAATGCGCCCGGCGAGGTGTCCCACTTCCAGGCGCTGGCCACGGCGGTGTCCGGCACTGTCGGACTCGGCAATATCGGTGGCGTGGCGGTGGCAGTAACGCTGGGTGGGCCCGGAGCGACCTTCTGGATGATCCTTGCCGGATTTCTGGGGATGTCTTCGAAGTTCTGCGAGTGCACGCTGGGCGTACGCTATCGGACCGTACATGCCGACGGCTCTGTATCCGGCGGCGCTATGCACTATCTCAGCAAGGGCGTGGCCGAGCACTACCCCTCGGCGGCCGGATTCGGAAAATTCCTGGCGATATTCTTTGCCATCTGTTGTATCGGCGGATCGCTGGGCGGCGGCAACATGTACCAGGCAAACCAGAGCTTTCAGCAGCTGGTTTCGGTGACCGGCGGTGATGCCAGCTGGCTATCCGGCAAAGGCTGGCTGTTCGGGTTGGTGCTGGCCATAGTCACCGGCCTGGTGATCATCGGCGGCATCAAGTCCATCGCCAGCGTCACCGGCAAGCTGGTGCCGTTCATGGCTGCGATGTACCTGATTGCCGGTGTCTTCGTCATCCTGTTCAACTTCGATCAACTACCCGATGCGATCGGTCAGATTATCGCTGGCGCCTTTGATACGCAGGCCGCAGCGGGCGGCATCCTTGGGGTGCTGATCGTTGGCTTCCAGCGTGCCGCCTTTTCCAACGAGGCGGGCATCGGCTCGGCCGCTATCGCCCACTCAGCGGTCAAGACCAAGCACGCCGCCACCGAAGGGCTGGTCGCATTGTGGGAACCCTTCCTCGACACGGTGGTGATCTGCACCATGACCGCTCTGGTGATCATCATCAGCGGCAAGATCGGCACCGGCCCGGAGGGCGTCGCTCTGACCAGCGCGGCCTATGGATCGGTGATCAGCTGGTTCCCTAACCTGCTAACCATCGCGGTGCTGCTGTTCGCCTTCTCGACGATGATTTCCTGGTCCTACTACGGTGTAAAAGCGTCGACCTATCTGTTCGGCCACAGCCGTACCGTGGTGATGTCCTACAACCTGGTCTTCCTGCTGTTCATCATCCTTGGCTGTCAGGTCAATCTGGCCAGCGTGCTTGGATTCTCCGATGCGATGATCTTCATGATGTCGATTCCCAATGTGATCGGGCTGTACCTGCTGGCACCGGTGGTCAAAGGCGAGTTAGGACGCTACTTCGACGCGTTGGCCAGCGGTGAGATCAAATCCAATCGGGGCTCCTAGTGGGATCCCTGAACTTTTGAGTACCAATCCGGCGCGGGCCGCTATGCCCGCCCCCAAGCCCTGAGGAAGGTGCATGCCTAGCCGTCGCCAGCTTGCCAACGCCATCCGCGCCCTCGCCATGGACGCGGTACAGGCAGCCAACTCCGGACACCCCGGCATGCCGATGGGCATGGCCGATATCGCCGAGGTGTTGTGGAATGACTTTTTGCAGCACAACCCGGCCAACCCGAGCTGGTGGAACAGGGACCGCTTTGTACTGAGCAATGGCCACGGCTCGATGTTGCAGTACGCACTGCTGCATTTGAGCGGCTACGACCTGCCGATCGACGAGCTCAAGCGCTTCCGTCAGCTGCATTCGCGCACCGCGGGTCACCCGGAGGCGGCCGAAACGCCCGGCGTCGAAACCACCACTGGCCCACTCGGCCAGGGGCTGGCCAATGCGGTGGGTATGGCAATCGGGGAAAAGAATCTGGCCGCCCGCTACAACCGTGACGGCTACACCCTCTTCGATCACTACACCTATGTGTTCGCTGGTGACGGCTGCCTCATGGAAGGCATCTCCCACGAGGCGGCTTCGCTGGCCGGAACTCTGGGTCTGAACAAGCTCATCGTCATCTATGACGACAACAACATCTCCATCGATGGAGAGGTCGAAGGCTGGTTTACCGACGATAGCGGCAAGCGATTCGAGTCCTACGGCTGGAACGTGATTCGCGACGTTGACGGCCATCAGCCGGAGGCCATCAAGGCGGCGCTGATTCAGGCTCGCGGCAATACCGGCGGTCCAACCCTGATTTGTTGCAAGACGGTCATCGGATACGGCTCGCCAGGCAAGCAGGGCAAGGAATCAAGCCACGGCGCACCGTTGGGAGAGGCCGAGGTGGCCGCAGCACGCGAACAGCTGGAATGGCCGCACCCCGCCTTTGATATCCCCAGCGACATTGCCGCAGGTTGGGACGGACGCGAAGCTGGCGCAGCCCGCGAACAGGCCTGGAACGACCAGTACACGGCCTACGCCAAAGACCACCCGCAACCGGCTGCTGAACTCGATCGGCGGATGAGCGGGCAGCTTCCCGACAACTGGGCTCAGATCCGCCAGGCCATCATGGCGGCATTGAGTGGCGAGAGCGCGCCGCTGGCCAGTCGCAAGGCGTCGCAGAAAGTCCTGGCGCATCTGGTCGCTACAGTGCCGGAATTGATCGGCGGATCGGCCGATCTGGCTGGGTCCAACCTTACCGTAGTGAAAGATAGCCTACCTATCAGTGCCGCCGACGCCAGTGGCAACTATCTCTACTTCGGCGTCCGTGAGTTCGGCATGAGCGCGATCGGCAACGGCCTGGCGGCCTACGGCGGATTCATCCCGTTCGCGGCGACTTTCCTGGTCTTTTCGGACTACGCCCGCAATGCGGTGCGGATGAGCGCACTGATCCCGGCCCCGGTCATCCACATCTATACCCACGATTCCATCGGCCTGGGTGAGGATGGACCCACCCACCAGCCGGTGGAACACCTGGCCAGTCTGCGCATCATTCCCAATACCGAACTGTGGCGACCCTGCGATGCCACTGAAACCGCGGTGGCATGGCTGGCCGCGGTCGAAAACAGGTCTGGGCCCACCCTGCTTGCATTGAGTCGGCAAAACCTGCCGCCGCAGGGTCGCGATACAGCGACCGTGGACTCGATTGCGCGCGGCGGCTACATCCTGCGGAAAGAAGCCAGTCAGTTGCCCGATCTGATCCTGATCGCCACTGGTGCCGAGGTGGAACTGGCCATCAATGCCGCAGATCAGCTGGCGGCCAAAGGTCGCTCGGTGCGCGTCGTCTCGATGCCCTGCACCAATCGCTTCGATCGCCAGGATGCCGAATACCAACTATCAGTGCTGCCCGGCAGCTGCCGACAGCGAGTGGCCATCGAAGCTGGCGTCAGCGACTACTGGCGCAAATATGTGGGCCTGGATGGCGCCGTAATTGGCATCGATAGCTTCGGCGCGTCCGCCCCGGCGGGCGATTTATTCCGCCATTTCGGCTTCACCGTGGAAAACGTGATCAAGGTGTGCGAGGAACTGCTGGATTGACCAGCGTCATTGAAGACGCGGGGTCGATGTCCTTAGATTTGCTTTCGAGATCGAGCTTACGGAGTAGTACGTCATGGCATTGAGAGTGGGAATCAACGGCTACGGCCGTATCGGCCGCAATATTTTGCGCGCGCTGTACGAAGGGCAGCGCAATTCAGAAATCGAAATCGTCGCGCTGAACGACCTCGGTGACGCCAACACCAATGCCCACCTGACCCAGTACGACACCGCCCACGGAAGATTCGGCCTTCCGGTCAGTGTCGATGGCGATTACCTGTGCATCGGCGAAGATCGCATTCGGGTACTCGCCGAACGCGATCCGGCCAAGCTGCCCTGGGCAGAGTTGGGCGTGGACATGGTGTTTGAATCCACCGGCTTCTTCACCTCCAAGGCCAAGGCCAGTGCTCACCTGCAGGGCGGCGCCAAGAAGGTGCTGATTTCCGCGCCCGGCGGCAAAGATGTGGACGCCACTGTGGTCTACGGGGTGAACCACGGCGTACTGAGCAGCAGTCACCAGGTCGTATCCAACGCCTCCTGCACCACCAACTGCCTGGCACCGCTGGCCAAGGTGCTCGATGAAGCCATCGGTCTGCAGCATGGCCTGATGACCACCATTCACGCCTACACCAATGATCAGGTGCTCACCGACGTCTATCACTCCGACCTGCGTCGTGCGCGCTCGGCGACGATGAGTCAGATACCGACCAAGACCGGCGCCGCGGCCGCGGTTGGGCTGGTCCTGCCCAACCTGAATGGCAAGCTTGATGGCTTTGCCATGCGCGTGCCGACCATCAACGTGTCGGTTGTCGATCTCAGCTTCGTGGCAGCGCGAGATACCAGCGTCGAAGAAATCAATGCGGCAGTGCAGGCCGCCGCGGACGGACCGTTGAAGGGCGTGCTGGCGGTCAACGATCGGCCGCTGGTCTCGGTCGACTTCAACCATCGCGCCGAGAGCTCAATCTACGATTCCAGCCTGACTAAGGTGATGCAGGGCAATCTGGTCAAGGTGTGCAGCTGGTACGACAACGAATGGGGCTTCTCCAACCGCATGTTGGATACGGCGCTGGCCTGGGCCAACGCGGCATAGCCCCTGCTTTGCTCGGCGGTGGCCGATATCAACATTCGCGCCACCGTCACCACCCCGATTCAACTGCCAACGTCCCGGTCCGGCCCCATCCGGGCAGCGCACGGATCTATCCGCTCGCCATCTGGCGTCAGTCCCTGATAGACCCGCAGACGGCGCGCCGCCACCGCCTCCTTACGCGCCGGCTGTTCATAAATCACGCCGCTCCTGACTCGTTTAGATATCCATACGCCAGCTGAATGGGATAACCTTGGCTGGTTCCATACGCGCCAGTACGTTGCTCGTGTTGCGCAACGTCGGTTCAGCCATAGTCAGAACCGAGTCGATTGAGGCCGCATGGCACGCTTGGCGAGCCGCTTTCACCCAGCGTAAATCTTTGATCGTCGGGGGCGAAAGTTAAAAAAGCGTGTTGCAATCGGTTGACTGCTCTACCTATTATGTGGACGCGAAACCGTCCGCCGCCTACAAAAGGATTATTCAGGATGCACACCCGGCAGCTACTTCTGCTTCTGTTGTCCGCCTTCGTGCTGGGGGCCTGCAGCAGCGGATCTAACAGTCCGCGCGCGGTTGACGCGCCACCTGTAAACAACTCCAACGGGAATCCAGTCACCGCAGTGGTCACTGCGCGATTCGATCCCGCCAACGGCGTGCTTCCGCTGCCCAACAATATCCTTTTGAGCGGCAGCCGAGACCTGACTCTGAATCCACCGGTGGCCAATCCGAACAACTTCGGCGACCCCTTCGTGGCCTTGAGTGCCCTTGACGGTTGGGGCTTGATCACCCCTTGGAGCGCCAGTTTCTCGGCGGCCCTGGATCCGAGTTCCATTCGCCCCGGCGACAACGTGCGGATGTTCGAGGTGACCCGCAGCAATGCCGGTGCGGTGACCGGAGTCGTACGTGAATTGGCTGCTGGCAGCGAATTCGTCGCGGTATTGTCCAGCGTTGATCCGACCAATCGCACCCTGGTCATTGTCCCGCTGGTGGCATTGGAAGAGCTGAAGACCTACATGGCCGTGCTCACCAACACCATTACCGACACCGCCGGCAACGACATCACCCCGGATACCACCTACTTCATCACCCAGCGCACCAGTCCGCTGGTCGATGCCAGCGGCAACAGCACCGATCCGCTGCTGCCGACCTCCAGCGCCCAGGCGCTGGAGCCGCTGCGTCAACTGACCAACGCGCAGGAAGCCGCGGCGGCGGCCTTCGGGGTCAACCGGGCCAGCATCGCACTGTCATGGGCGGCCACCACCCAAGGCGCAACCATTCCGCTGCGCGCGCTGCGCTCGGTGGCGCAACCCAGTCAGGCCACAGTCGCTCCGACTGGGCTGAATATTTCAGTTGCTGGGCTGCCGCCGATTGCCGATATCTTCATCGGCGTGCTGGGGTTGCCGTACTACTTGCAGGCCCCCACCGGCACCAGCACTGCCGAACAGGCCGTGGTCCTGTCGACCTTTTGGCGTGCCAATCCGGGCGCCTATGTTCCGCCGTTCAACGCGCTGGGACTGGACCCGAACTCGACTAACGTGACCTTCGCCAATCCGATTCCGGCGGCGACCGGCACTGAGAACGTGCCGCTGCTGATCACCGTGCCGAACGCCAACTCCGGACGCAGCAAGCCCGACGCCGGTTGGCCGGTGGTGATCTTCGGACACGGCATCACCCGCAACCGCTGTGACGCCCTGGCAATCTCGGCGACGATGGCCTCGCAGGGCTTTGTGGTGGTGGCGATGGATCACCCGCTGCATGGCGCAGTGCCGGACAATCCTTCGGATGCCTGCGCGGCGTTCTATATCGAGAACACCCCGTTTGCGCCGATTGCTCGCGAGCGCACCTTTGACGTCGACCTGGTCAACAACGCCACCGGCGCACCTGGCCCCGACGGTTTGATCGATGCTTCCGGTACTCACCAGATCAATCTGGCCAGCATTCTGACCTCGCGTGACAACACCCGTCAGGCTGAGGCTGATCTGTCGATCCTGACCCTGACCATTCCGACTATCGATCTGGATGGCAACGGGTCGCCAGATCTGGACGGCAGCCGCATCGCCTATGTGGGTCAGTCCCTGGGTGGCATCATCGGTGGCGTGTTCATGGCCGTCGAGCCCAACGTCAACGTCGGCGTGCTCAACGTTCCCGGTGGCGGCATCGCCAAGCTACTCAACGGCTCGCCCACCTTCGGTCCGCGCATCCGCGCAGGCTTGGCCGCGGTAGGCCTGCAGGCCGGCACCCCGGATTTCGAGAGCTTCCTGTTGGTGGTGCAGACCGTGGTCGACTCTGCCGATCCGATCAACTACGCCCGCTCACTTGCCGCCACCGACCGCATCCTGCTGCAGGAAGTGATTGGCGATCAGGTGGTGCCCAATGCCGTGGCCGATGGGCCGCTGAGCGGCACCGAGCCCTACATTCGTACGCTGGGCCTGACCCAGCTCACCGGGCCGACCCAGGATCCCAACGGCATCCGTGGATTCGTGCGCTTCACCGCAGGTGATCACGGCACGCTGCTCAGCCCAGCGGCCTCTCCGGCGGCAACGGTGGAGATGCAGACCCAGATGGCGAGCATGATTGTCAGCGGCGGTGCCGCCGTGTCGATCGTGGACACCTCAGTTATCCAAACTCAGTGAACCGGCCAGACGCGGATAAGGATCAAGCAATATGAAGACCAACAGTAAGAACGTAGTCCCGCGCCGACCTGCTCGTCAGCGTGTTCTGGCTGCTGCCGTCACCACAGCGCTGCTGGGCCTCACCGCCGGCGGCACTGCCTCGGCATTTGAGATCAGCAGCGGCGAGTTCACTGCCAACATCGACACCACGCTGAGTTACGGTATTTCCGTGCGCGTGGAAGACCGTGATCCGGATCTGGTCGGTAAGGCGAACTTCAATCCGCTGACCTTCACTCTGGACAACGCCGGGCAGCGGGCGCAGCAGGGTCGTTTTTCGGTCAACGGCGACGACGGCAACCTGAAGTGGGATGACGGTGACGTATTCTCCAACGCGGTCAAGTTCAACAGCGAAATGGCCTGGACCTACGGCCAGAACTGGGGTGGTCTGGTTCGCGTGCTGGGCTTCTATGACTTCGAATACGAAGATCGCGACGAGCTCAACAGCGACGTCCAGCGACTGGTCGGCAGCGACTTCCAGCTGCTCGATTTCTTCGTCTATCACAACTTCGATCTGAGCGACACCAGCTACGGCAGCGTGCGCGTGGGTCGTCAGGTGGTGAGCTGGGGTGAGAGCACCTTCATCCAGCAGGGCATCAACGTCATCAATCCGGTGGACGTGTCCAAGTTGCGCATCGCCGGTGCCGAACTGAAGGACGCCTTCCTGCCCATCGACATGATCTGGGGCAGCTTGTCCTTCGGCGACAACTGGTCGGTGGAAGCGCTGTACATGTTCGAGTTCGAGCAGATCCTGCCCGATCCGTCCGGCACCTACTTCAGCGACAACGACTTTGCTGCCCTGGGCGGCGAATTCGTGATGCTGGGCTTCGGTACGGTCGATGAGCCGGCCAGTCTGGCGGCCTGTGCGCAGCCGCAGACCAGCCCGATAGCCGCAGCGTCCTGCGGCGTCGCCGTTCCGCGCAACCCGGACCGCTTCGCAGACGACAGCGGGCAGTACGGTATCGCGGTGCGGTATTTCTCGCCCGAGCTGAACAACACCGAGTTTGGTTTCTACTTCCTCAACTACCACAGCCGCGTTCCGCTGCTGAGCGGTATCTCGGTGACCAACTCGAATGCCAACTCGGCTCGCTACTTCGCAGAGTATCCGGAAGACATCAAGCTGTATGGACTGAGCTTCAATACTTCGCTGGACTCCATCGGTCTGGCCGTTCAGGGCGAACTGAGCTATCGCGAGAATGTGCCGCTGCAAATCGACGACATCGAACTGCTGTTTACGGCACTCAGCCCGCTGAATGCGCTGATCGGCGCGCCGGGAAATCGCTTCATCAGCCAGCTTGGCACGGTTGGTCCGGGCCAGGAGGTGCGCGGTTGGGATCGGCATGAGGTCAGCCAGCTGCAGTTCACCTTCACCAAGGTGTTCGGACCCGGCAACATCCTGGCCGCTGAACAGATCGCGGCCATCGCCGAGGTCGGCGCGACCAAGGTCTGGGATCTGCCCGATCCGTCCAACCTGCGCTACAACGGTCCCGGCACCGATACAGGTGGTGGTCCAGACGCGCTCACCGGTGCGCTGCGCAATCCGGAAACCCTCAATGACGGTTTCGCGACCTCGTTCTCCTGGGGTTATCGGATGGCCATGCGCGCCGACTACAACAACGTCTTTGGCACGCCCTTCACGCTGTCACCGCGCATTGCGTTCAATCATGACGTGAACGGTACGACGCCAGGGCCGGGTGGCAACTTCATCGAAGACCGTAAGTCGGTCACTATCGGCGTCCTTGCCAACTACCTGAACACCTGGACTGCGGATCTGAGCTACACCTCGTTCTTCGGCGCCGGCATCTTCAACACGATCAGCGATCGCGATTTCGTCTCGTTCACCGCGAAATACGCATTCTGACGCACTGCTCACGGAGGGGAAATCCTAATGATTAGAGCCAAACGCTCATTGCTGGCAGCGCTGCTGCTGTGCGGACCTGCCGCAATGGCCGGCGTCAGCCAGCAGGAAGCCAATCGCCTGGGTGCCGATCTGACGCCGGTTGGTGGTGAAAAGGCAGGCAATAAGGACGGCACCATTCCAGCCTGGAATGGCGGTATCACCCGTCCGCCGTCGAACTACAAACTCGGCGATCACCATCCTGATCCGACCACCAACAAGACGCCCAAGTTCACTATTACTGCGGCGAACTTCGGTGACTATCGGGCCAATCTGTCCCCCGGACAGATCGCCATGTTTGAGAAGTACGACACCTACAGCATGCCGGTCTACGCCACCGAGCGCACCGCTTCCTTCTCGCAGCGCATCTACGACATGACCAAGCGCAATGCGGTCAGCGGCAAGATGGTGGGCGATGGCGACGGTGTGACTGATGTGGCCGAGGGCATCCCGTTCCCGATTCCCAAGTCGGGTACCGAGGTGATCTGGAACCACAAGATGAAGTACAAGGGCGTCTCGGTCAGCCGTTACGCCAATCAGGTGGCACCGACCGCTTCCGGGCGCTACACCACCATTCGACTGCATGAGGAGCTGCTGGGCCTGTACTGGAAGCAGGGCAACACCATTGCCGACATCAACAACATCCTGACCTATTTCTATCAGGAAGTGCTCTCGCCGGCGCGTCTGGCCGGGTCGGTGTTGCTGGTCCACGAAACCCTCAATCAGGTCGATCAGGATCGCCAAGCCTGGGTCTATAACCCCGGTCAGCGCCGCGTGCGCAAGGCGCCCAACGTGGCCTACGACAATCCGGGTACCGCCTCGGACGGTCTGCGCACCAACGACATGACCGACATGTTCAACGGCGCCTTGGACCGCTTCGAGTGGAAGCTGGAGGGCAAGCGTGAGATGTACGTGCCCTACAACTCCTACAAGGTGCATGCCAAGGGCGTGCCGCTGGATGATCTGGTCCAGCGTGGTCACCTGAATCCGGACTACATGCGCTATGAGCTGCATCGCGTCTGGGTGGTTGAAGCGACTCTGCGTGACGGCTTCCGCCACATCAACTCCCGGCGCACCTTCTACGTGGATGAGGACAGCTGGCAGATCCTGATGATCGATCACTACGATCGCGCCGGCAACATGTGGCGTTTCTCCGAGGCGCCGTCGATCAACTACTACGAGGTTCCGGTGTTCTGGTCGACGCTGGAATGCCACTACGACTTGAAGAGCGGTCGCTACATTGTCGGCGGCATCGACAACGATGAGCAGATGTACGACTTCTCCTTCCAGACCTCACCGGAGAATTTCTCTCCGCAGGCGTTGCGTACTCGCGGAACGCGATAGCTCGGAACCAGCACGCGCCGAGCATCGCTCGGCGCGTTGCTATTGGGTCGAGTGGGTTGCCCCTAAAGTTCCTCCGATGAGTCGGATAGACCAGCCGGAGCATTCAGTATCCTTCGGTGGTGACCACAAACAGCTCTCGCCGGCACTGGGCCAGACGGCCGGCTAGGTACTGCAGATTGCGCTTGAATGGTCTGGCCACTGGGGAGCGTAATGAGAGCAAGAACGGGAAAGTCCGCCATCTGCATGGCGGTTTGCTGGCTGACAATCGCGCCATTGGCCCAGGCCAGCGATTTTCTCGATACCCCCGCGCGCATCGCGCCCCTCGCCGACAAGTCCCTGATTCTGGACTTTGCCGCCTCCAATGATCGCGCCATCGCGGTCGGCGACCGCGGCCACATCCTGGTCTCTGAATCGCGCTCGGATTGGCGGCAGGTCGAATCGCCGACCAGCATCATGCTCACCGCCGTGGCCGCCGCCGGTAATCACGCTTGGGCGGTCGGGCACGACCACGCCATCCTGCACTCCGCCGACGGCGGTCTGACTTGGGAAATGCAGCACTCCTTCAAGGGCAGTGATGGTCCGCTGTTGGACGTGCTCTTCCTAGACGAGCAGAACGGGATAGCGATCGGCGCCTACGGCACCTATTTGGCCACTGAGGACGGCGGTGCGACCTGGAGCGACGGCTTCATCAGCGAGCGCACCGTGAAATCGACGGACGACGCGGAGGATCCGGAAGACACCGAGGACTGGGCTTCAGGCGGACTGGCCAGCACCGACATGGGTGATGAGATGGGCGACCCCCATCTCAATGCCATTGCCGCAACGCCCGACGGTTTGCTGATCGTGGCCGAGGCGGGCGCCGCGTTTCGATCCACTGATCGAGGCCAGAGTTGGACTCGACTGGAGATGCCCTATGGCGGTTCGATGTTTGGCGCGGTCGCGCTAGACGACGGATCGGTCATCACTTTTGGTTTGCGCGGTAATGTCTACAGGACCACGGACCTGGGACAGACCTGGGAGGC
>JAUIFV010000156.1 GCA_030430155.1 Gammaproteobacteria bacterium | reverse complement strand
AGGGCTGCTCCCAGGTTTGATCGAACTCGCTGCTGGACTGTCCGCTCAGCGCCAGATTGCGATCCAGCTTCTCGCTGTTGCGGAGCAGAAAGCCCAGCCGCGAGGCGCGCAGCACCGGCGCACCGAGGCGGGCGATGCGATAGCTGGCGCGGCCTTCATCCAGGCCTACCTCCACCCGCAGCACCTTGCCCGGGGATTCGATGCTGGCCACCACGTCGACATTCTTGGGCGGCTCCAGAGCGACGAGCGGAATCGTCCACAGCAGCGCCAGCGCGGCCAAAATCGTTGCTCTACCCATTGACATCACTCCTGCTCGATCACGAAGACCACCGCGCTGCGCGCTGGCACCTGAAAAACGCCGCCCTCAGCTTCATAACGCGCCTGTTCGGCGATGCGTGGGTCGCCGGCCTGAATGCGCCGATGCACCGGATGCAGGCGATAGCGCTTGCCGCTTTCGCTGGGGAAAGCAATTTGCTGACTCTTAGTCGCGACGTTGATCAGATACAGGAGCTCGGCGAAATTGGCCTCGTCCAGATCCGCACCATCCAGATGGCCGACGATCGTCGTGCCGATCTGATCCGGTCCGGTGTTCAGAAAGCGCAGCCGCTGCTCAATCTGCGCCGCCTCGGTCAGGCGGAACAGCCGCGAGCTGGCGCGGATCCGCAGCAGATCCAGGAAAGCGGCCTTGGTCCAGGCCATGTCCGCCGGCGAGGCGCGAAGCGCAGTATTAGCCAGCAGCGGGCGCATGTAGGGCCAGCTGGCTTGGTTGTCCTGCGCTGGCGGCAAACCGGTGCCGAAGTAGTGCTCCTGGCCGCGCCAGTCGATGCGATTGAACCAATCGCCGGAGTCGTAGCTGTTGCGATCCATGCTCTTGCTGCGCAGCAGCTCGATGCCGGCATGGTAGTAGGCGATGCCCTGGGAGAAGGCCACCGCGGCGGCGCCGAGGATCTGCACCCGGGCCCGCTCGGCGCTGCTGGTCGCCACCGGCAGCTTGAAGGCGTTCAGGTCGTACAGAGTCTGGTTGTCGTGGTTCTCGACGTAGTTCACCACCTCGGCGGGCTGGCTGACGTAGCCGGCCGGCTGCCCGCCGCCGTAGTCGATGGTGCTCAGCGCTACCTCCGCCCCGTCGGCGTTCTGCAGCCTGTAGTCGCGCAGCGAGCCGGCCAAGCCGACCCGCACCAGGTCCGCCGCGCGAAGCAAATCGGCACGCCCATCCTCAGCCGGCACATGCGCATTGGGGGCGTAGTGCAGACCGTTGAGATAGCCCTGACGACGCAGCTGATCGACACCGTTGTCCCCTGCCCCGCCGCCGCGCAGGGCATCGCGGGCGCGATCGCTGAAGGTGGCGATGCCGCTGCCCGGCAGAGACAGCTGCGAGGCCTGCACGAAGCGCTCGCCGTCGGCCACCTCGCCGAAGTTCCAGCCCTCGCCGATCAGCTGCACCGGATGGCCCACGGCCGCGTCGACCGCCTGCTGCAGCTGCAGCATCACTTCGCGCGGCTGGTGACCCATCAGATCGAAGCGAAAGGAATCAATGCGGTAGTCGCGCGCCCAAGCGACCACCGAATCGATCATCAGCTTGGCCATCATGCGGTGTTCGGTGGCGGTGTTCTCGCAGCAGGTGGAGCGGGTCACCTGGCCCTGCGCGTCGAGGCGGTGGTAGTAGCCAGGGACGATGCGGTCGAGTACCGAGCGCGGATCCTGACCGGAGGCGCTGGTGTGGTTGTAGACCACGTCCATGCCCACCCGCAGGCCCATGCCGTGCAGAGCCTGGACCATCGAGCGCAGCTCAACGACGCGCAGCGCGCCGTCGTTCGCATCACTGGCGTAGCTGCCCTCCGGGGCGCTGTAGTGGAAGGGGTCGTAGCCCCAGTTGAAGCAGTCTTGCGCCTTGACTGCGGCGACGGCGGTCTGCTGTGCGGTGGAGTCCGGAGCGCCCTGAGGAGACGGTGTGACACAGCCGGTTTCCGGCACCGTGGCCAGGTCGAAGATCGGCAGCAGATGGACATCGGTGATTCCAGCGCCGGCCAACTCGCGCAGGTGATTGACACCATGGGTATCGGTCAGCGCGAATGCGCCGTACTTGCCGCGCAGCTCGGGCGCGACGCTGGGATCGTTGATCGAGAAATCGCGCACGTGCAGCTCGTAGATGACCATGTCGGTCATCGCCTGCAGGCGTGGTCGGGGCCGCTTCGCCAGCCATCCCGCCGGCTGCAGCGCCGGCGCATCGATATCGCCCAACCAGATGCGCTTGGAGTTGGCACTGAGACTGCTGGAATAGGGGTCGGTGACCCGATTGCGCACGATGCCGACGCCGGCGACATGGACGTCGACCAGATAGGCGGCATAACTGCCGTGGACATCGCCTTTGAGAGTCAGGCTCCAGATGCCGCTGGCATCATCGCGACGCAGCGGAAGCACGTCGGTGGCGGCGGCGTCGGGTTCGCCGTAGCGGCACAGATGCACCAACTGCGCGGTGGGCGCCCACAGCCGTAGTTCACTGTGCTCGCGGGCGTAGCGCAGCCCCAGCGACTGGGTTTCGGCATGCGCGGCGAAACGATGGTCCAGAAAGCCCGCGATCTGCGTGCGGGCGAGCTGCTGGACCCGGCCCGATGCGTCCTCGCGCACCAGCCACAGCTGCCCGCGCAGGGCCTCGCCCAGCCTTTGGACATCGTCGGCCGAACTCGCCAACACCACACCATTCGGCAAGTAGCCGAAGCGCGGCGACACATCGGCCGCCACCGGGCTCAGCTCAATGCGCTGATCGAAACCGCTGATCGCCTGCCCTGGCCCGCCGACGAGCCGAGCCGCCGCTGAGGCATAGAGCACGAAGTGCCCGTCGGCAGTAGAGCCGGGCCAGAGCAGTCGTTGATCGTCCAACCAAACGGCGGCCGCTGCGGGAGCGTTGATCTGTGCGGCCGGCGCCAGGACGACTGCGTGCTCGTCACCGTTGCAGACCTGCAGCAGCCGGTTTCCGGCGTCCCCGAGATGGGGCGTGGCGATGGCCAACAGCGGCGCCATCGTCGCAACCATGGTTGTCAAAACCAGCGTAGCTCGGCGGACCGATTGCGAGTAGCTCATGGCGCATCCTGGCGGGGTCAGCACGGGCACTGTAAAGGCATCGACATCGAGAGCAGCGATGCAATCGTTTGCATAGCCCCTGCAGCGTCGCGATGCGGCCGGCAAGCAGCTAGGATTGGCCCATCCTTCCAGCGATACCAAGCGATCCATGAATCCCATTGGCAAGATCGTCATCGTCGGCGGCGGAACCGCCGGTTGGATGACCGCAGCGACCCTGGCCAAGCTGCTGCAGCGCAAGGTGCAGATCGAGCTGGTGGAATCGGAGCAGATCGGCACGGTCGGCGTCGGCGAGGCAACCATTCCGCAGATCCGCTTGTTCAACGCCACCCTGGGCCTGGATGAGGATGAGTTCATCCGTCGCACCCAGGGCACGTTCAAGCTGGGTATCGAGTTTGTCGACTGGACCCGGCTGGGCCACGCCTATCACCACGCCTTCGGCCCGGTAGGCGGCCGCGACCTTGGTCTGGTGCAGTTCTACCAGTACTGGATCAAGCAGCAGCTGGGACCGGGCATCGACGAAATCGGCGCCTTTACCTTCAACGCTATCGCCGCGCGGCAGAATCGCTTCATGCGCCCGGCGCAGGTGCAGAACTCGCCGCTGGCCAGCATCGCCTACGCCTTCCATTTTGACGCCGGGCTGTACGCCCGTTTCCTGCGCGAGTACAGCGAGGCGCTGGGCGTGGTGCGCACCGAGGGGCTGGTCAAGCACACCGTGCTGCGCGCCGAGGACGGCTTCATTGATTCGGTGATTCTTGACGACGACCGACGGATCAGCGGCGATCTGTACATCGACTGCTCGGGCTTTCGCGGGCTGCTGATCGAACAGGCGCTGCAAACCGGCTATCACGATTGGCGCCACTGGCTGCCCTGCGACCGCGCCCTGGCGGTGCCCTGCGAGTCGGCTGGCGAGCTGCTGCCCTACACCCGATCCACCGCCCGAGAGGCCGGCTGGCAGTGGCGCATACCGCTGCAGCACCGCATCGGCAACGGCTATGTCTATTGCAGCGAGCACTTGAGCGAAGATGAGGCCGCAGCCAAACTGTTGGCCAATCTGGACGGGCCGGCGCAGGCCGATCCGCGGCCGCTGCGCTTTGTCACCGGGATGCGCAAGCGTTTCTGGAACCGCAACTGCGTCGCCATCGGCCTGTCCAGCGGCTTCATGGAGCCGCTGGAATCGACCAGCATCCACTTCATCCAGTCGTCGATCTCCAAGCTGGTATCGCTGTTTCCGGATCGCGACTTTTCCCAATCCAGCATCGACGAATACAACCGCCAGGTGCAGTTCGAATTCGAGCGCAGCCGCGATTTTCTGATCCTGCACTACAAGGCCACCGAGCGTGACGACACGGCCTTCTGGCGGCACTGCGCGGCAATGGACATCCCCGACAGCCTGCGCGACAAGATCGAGCTGTTCGAAGCCAGCGGCCGCATCTTCCGCGAACACGAGGAGCTGTTCACTGAGGCCAGCTGGCTGCAGGTGCTGCTGGGCCAGGGCGTGCTGCCGCGGGCCTACCACCCGATGGTGGACACGCTTTCTCAGAGCGAGATGGAGCAGATGCTGAACGGGGTTCGCGGCGTGCTCGAGCGCTCGGCCGCGGCGGTGCCCAAGCACGCCGACTTCATCGCCAAATTCTGTCAGGCCGCGCCCTTGCGCGCCGCGTAGTCGAATCGGTGTTCAATCCGAATCCGCAGATCCGTGCGATCCGCATCGACGGCGACCAGCACTGCTATGTGATTGACGATGCGCTCGCCGATCCGCAGGCCTGGGTGGACTACGCGGTCCGCAACCTGGCCCATTTCGAGCGCAGCCCACACAACGCCTACCCCGGGCCGGAGCTGCCCATGCCGCAGCCCATCGCGGCGCAGCTGGAGCAGTACTTCAACCTGCACATCCGGCGCCTGCTCGGCGCCCGGCGGGTGCTGCGCATGTACAGCCGCATGGCGATGGTCACCGCCCAACCGAAGGAGCTGGAGCCGCGCCAGTGGATCTGTCATCGCGACCGCTTCGGGCTACCTGCCGATTTGTGTGTGGGCGCCTCGGTTCTCTACCTGTTCGATGACCTCGGCCTGGGAGGCACCAGCTTCTACCGCCCGCGCCGCAGCAGCGCCGAGATTGACCGCCTGGTGCACGATTCCGGCGTGCTATCCGGCGCCGAATTCAGCCGCAAGTACGACATCGAGCCGGGCTACCTGAGTCAGTCCAACGCCTGGTTTCGACAGGTCTACACCCTGGAGCCGAAGTTCAACCGGCTGGTCTTCTACGACGGCAATTTGTTCCACTGCAGCGACATCCCCAACCCCGCAGCCCTCAGCGACGATCCGAAACGCGGTCGACTGACCCTGAATGGCTTCTTCACCTGTCGGCGGGCGGCGCGGTAGCTACTGGTTCGCGATCCCCCCACTCGTGGATTGTCGTCGCTCACTCGAATCCATCGTGCCCGAGCCTGTCGTCGTAGTAGGCGAATCGCGGGTTCAAATAGCCGCCGACATAGTCGAATAAGCCGCTTACAGCGACATATGGCCCGTTGAAGGCGATGTTGCGAATGGGCCCATCCGCTTCATCCAGCAACCCAGTCCAAACTCCAGTGACCAGGTTCTTTCGAGCCAGTTTGAACCGAGTCGTTGAACCCGGAAGCAAAAAATCCCCACCGGCATAGAGGTACTCACCCTGAGTAACCAATGAGCGCACCGCGAAGACGGTGCTGGGATCTTCGAGGTAGGGACCGTCAGTCTCTGAAGCCCAGTCCTGCGTCACCACATTGAATCTCGAAAGTCGACCTCGGTTGTCTGGAAATCCTTCATTGCCGGCAACGTAGAGTTCGTTTCCGACAATGGCAAAGTCCAACAGCGCCTGTGTCAGCCCACCGATGCTCTGGTCACCTAGGGCGTGCCAGACGCCTGTGCTCGTATCGTATCGGGCAATCCTCGCGGCAGGCACGCCACCAGCCGTGAAAAAGTTGCCCTGTGCGTAAACGTCGCTACCGTTGACTTGAAGATTGAAAACCGTGTCGTCAACGCCCTCCATTCCATCAACACCCAGCGCAGACCAAAGCCCCGCTGCCAGATCGTAGCGCGCCACATTGCTGGCGGTGGATCCGCCAGCTTGCGAAAACTGCCCGCCGGCGTAAACGTAGGTACCGTCCGTCGAAAGACTATAAACAAGGCCGAATATGCCTTCACCTGGCACGGACCAGGTTCTGGAAACCGTGTCAAACGTCGCAACCGAAGACTGCAACTCGCCTGCTGCGTTTCGCCAGGAATTTCCTCCGACAAATACCTTCGTTCCTACGTTGACCAGAGCAGTCATGCCGAAGGGTCCGCTAGGTCCCCATCCCCCTTCCAGCGCGTCCCATTGGTTGTTCGACGGCTGGAAGGCAGCAATATTATTTGCGTTGGCCGACCCCGCCTGGGTGAACAATCCCGACAGGATGAACCCGCTTTGAAGTGGGACGATGGCCTCGACGTCTGCACTCACGGTGTCGGGTGGACCGGCACCAAGACCGCTTCGTGTGCCGGAACTCAAGTTGAAACGAGCGCCGTTGAACAGCTGCGGATCACTGCCTTGTACAAAGCCCCCGACCACCGTCGCTACGCCATTACTGACCGCAATTGACTTGACTCCGCCGCCAAGTACCGAGTTCGGTCTGAAGTCGCTGGCGAGGAAATCCCAGACACCGGTGGTGCTATTGACCTGAACAACACCAGTCGCCGTGCTGGCATCCAAGTATCGGATCCGCCCGTTCAAGACCAGACTGTTCTTCGCAACGGCCAGCGACGATCCGGACAACAACTCTAGCTGCCCCCCTGTATCCGCAACGGTTTCCCAGAATTCCGTCACCAGGTCATAGGCGGCCATTGCCGTGTTTGCTACCGACCCTATCGTTCCTTGGCTACCGACAACCAATAGCTGATTCCCTACCACCTCCAGGTCGAAGTTCGAGCCGGTCATGCTCCCGGTATCGGCTAGCGGGTGCCAGGTCCCGTTGATGAGATCGAAACGCGCCAAGCGGTTCGCAGGCACCGCGCCTACGGAGGAGAACGACCCTGCAACAAACAGATCGCTTCCCGCCGCCGCCATCGCGGACACACCTGTCGGTATGACGCTGCTAAGCGCTGCCCAGCCATCAGTCTGTGTATCAAAGCGGGCGAAACCGGTGGCCGCCACTGGACCGGCAGAGTTGAAACTACCCCGCACAATGAGTTCACCTTGACTGCTTCGCAGCTCTGAAATGGAGCCGGGGTCACCGGTAAACAACCGTAGGCCATCGCCGAGGGCTTCCCACTGCTCATTGTTGGTATCGAAGCGAGCGATGGAATTGGCCGGAACTGCACCGGCGCTAGCGAAGTTGCCGGCCACATAGATGTGGTCGTCAACCGCGATGATGGCCCGCACACCCCAATCAGGGATACCTGAACCGACGCCGCCGATGTCCTCAAAAAGCTCTGTTGCGGGGTTCCAGCGCACCAGATTGCGAGCGCTTACGCCGCCACAAGCCGCAAACACGCCGCCCAGATAAAGCTTGCCATCGGCGCCGGTAGCCGCTGTTTCTACACGTCCAGAACAGCCGTTACCATTCCAGCCGAGGTTGCTCCAGCCGGGTCCATTTATTGAGGCATTGGATGGCCCGACGGAACTGGCTTGGCCGGGAATAGACATAGCGAGAAGCAGTGATAGCAGGATGACATCGGGCCGCATTGGCATTCGTTGTTCCCGGTGATTCAGTGACGGAGGATCTGGATAACCTTGGTGACCAGATCACGCAAGGGAACTTTCTCGGCGGCGAACTCACCCTGGCGCATTGCCACTGATCGGCAGTTCTACCAACTCCCGTTTGAAGCCAACCACATCGGCAACATCGGGCTGATCAAAATCCCGCGCCGCACGATGGCCGGCATACACCGCCGCCGCCACCGTGGCCGGCGCCCAGGCATCGCCCAGCGCGTTCACGCTGTGCACCCCGGCGTCGGCCCATTCCGCTTCGGCCTGCTGCAGCTGCTGATAGACCTCATCCACCGGATCGCGCATGGTTACCGGCAGCAGGTTGGCGACATCGATTTGGCGCGCCGGACCGCCGTAGGTGCAAGCTAGCGAAATTTGCAGGCGACCGTCCTGTGCAATCACCGATTCCAGTCGACGATTGCAGTGGATCTGCACGCCCAGCTCGATCAGCCTGAACTGGATCCTGGCCTGCTCCATGGTCTGCTCGGTCCATTCGGAGACTTTGGCCGCGGGAGTCACGTAATGCACCTCGACGCCCTCGCGCGCGTAGCGCTCGGCCAGCGCGCCGGCCAGATAGTAATGATCGTCGTCATAGATCAGCAGCGGGCCGCTCGCCGTATGCCCGGCCAGGGCCTGATTGGGATCGATCACGCCGACCAAGTCAGTTGCCAGCAGCGGCTTACGGTGGCTGCGTCCAAGACCGTCGCAACGCCAGCGTGAGCCGGTGGCCACGAAAACCGCCGAGGCGCCGAAGGCCAGCGCATCTTCGCCGCTGACCGGGCTGCCGCGCAGCAGCTGCACGTTGGGCATGCGGTTGATCTGCTGCATGCGGTAATCAACCACCCGATGCCAGCTGGAAAGCCCGGGCAGGCGCGATTCCAGCACCAGCCGGCCGCCGACCGTCTCGCTGGCCTCGCACAGCATCACTTCGTAGCCGCGCTGGCCCAGCGCGCGGGTCAGCTCCAGTCCGGCCGGGCCGGCGCCGATCACCAGCACGCTGCGTTCGCTGGCCTTGGGGGCAATGCGCTCCGGATGCCAGTCGCGCCGCCACTCTTCGCCCATGGTCGGGTTTTGGGTGCAGCGAATGGGCACGCACTGGTTGTCGCCGGTGACGCAGATGTTGCAGCCGATGCACTCACGGATGTCGTCGACCTTGCCGCTGTCGATCTTGTGGGGCAGGAAGGGGTCGGCGATGGACGGCCGCGCAGCACCGATCATGTCCATCAGCCCGGACTTGATCACCCGCACCATCGCATCGGGCGAGGTGTAGCGGCCGACGCCCACCACCGGCTTGCTGGTCAGCCGCTTGACCTGGGCGATGTAGCGCTCCTGATAGCCCTCTTCGGCAAAGCGCGCGGTCTGGCTGTCATTGCTCCAGTCGGCGATGTTGACGTCCCACAGATCGGGCAGCTCGGCGAGCATGGCGATCACCTCCTGCCCTTCGCTGGCGGCGGTGATGCCGTCAGGGCCTAGCAGCTGATCCACCGCCAATCGCACCACCACACCGCAGCGGTCGCCAACGGCCTCCTTGGTGTCCTCGATCAGCTCGCGCAGCAACCGGGCGCGGTTTTCCAACGAGCCGCCGTACTCGTCGCTGCGCCGGTTGGTGCGCCGGGAGAGGAAATGCATCGGCATGCCGAGATCGTGGCCGGCGTAGACGTAGATCAGGTCAAAACCGGCGTCACGGGCGCGCAGCGCGGCATTGCGATGCCAGCGGCGGACGTTGGCGATATCGCGCTTGCTGGCCTGCCGCGCCT
This sequence comes from Gammaproteobacteria bacterium, assembly GCA_030430155.1. Classification (GTDB taxonomy): domain Bacteria; phylum Pseudomonadota; class Gammaproteobacteria; order Xanthomonadales; family SZUA-5; genus SZUA-5. The sequence goes on along the minus strand of JAUIFV010000156.1, from coordinate 2,266 downwards.
GAAGTGGATCAGAGCACGACACCGGCAGATGCGAGGGCGCGATCGGCACCTCACGGCTGTAACGGTTCGGCGTGGCGTAGCCGTTGAACATCAGCTCGATGCCGGCCAGCGCGCCGTGTTCATGTACCGCATCGGTCATCAGTCGGAGCGCCGGAATATCGCGCTCGTCCCACAGCCGACCCTCCTTGTGCGGCGCGATCTCCGAATGCGGCGAGATCTCCACCTCTTCGGTACACACCACCGCCCAGCCGCCCTCGGCCTTGACCCCGCGCATCCGCGCCAGGGTCTGCGGGTAGGCATGGCCCATGCCGTTGCAGTGCGGCACCTGATAGAAGCGGTTCTTGGCTGTGACCGGGCCGATACGGACCGGCTCGAAGAGGATGTCGTAGCGGGGATCGCGCATGGATGATCAGGCTGGGCGGGAGAGGCGGCGAAAATAGCGCGAACCCGCGTCCAACGCACACCACCGACGCTCGCCATTGCGCTGGCGCAGTCAGTCTTGCTCGTACAGCGCCCGCTGCCACTCAGCCAGCGGCTCAACGCCATGCACGTTGTAGTGCAGGCTGGGCCGCAGTCCGTGCTCACTCATCCAACGGATCAGCCAACGGCTGGCATCCTCGGCCTCCGCTACGACTTGCTGTTCGGACTCCACCGGGTAGATGAAGGCGGTGCTGTAGACCAGGTCGTGGCCAGGAATGCTGACCAGCATATAACCCTGCGCATGCGGGTTCTCGGGTAGCTCGAGTAGGTCGATCGCCATGTCGCCCGCGCCCAGCCGTTCGCGACCCTGGACCACCTTCCGGGTGAAATCGACGCGCGCGGCCTTGCCGTCGGAGATCAGCGTGGGGCGCTGCAGCGCCGCCGCGATCACCGCGAGCGTTTCGGCCGTCCCGACCACGGTCGCCCCGGCATCGACAAAAGCGCGGATGCCGCCAATGTGATCGCTGTGATGATGGGTGGCAACGACGTAACGCACCGGCTTGTCCGTAGTGGCCCTGATCGCCTGCAGATACTTGTCACCCAGCGCGGTGGAACGATCGCCAGACCAGTTCAGCGGCGGCAGCTGCTGCATCTCCAGCCAGCCCGAGGGCGCGTCGATGGCGACCACGTGGTCGCTGAACTCCACAAAGATCAGGTGAAAGCCCGGACGCAGACCAACGATCTGATGGATCCCAGGCGCCAACGGTTTGACGACGGGTGCCTGCTGGCTTGGCAGGGGCTGCTCCGGCTTTACCCTGGCAGCCGGTGGCGGCGGCGCGCCTGCGGGAGCTGCGACAGGCTCGCTGACGACCTCGACGCTGATCCGCTGCCTGCGCAGCAAACGCTCGTTCAGCCACACCCGCACCATCGACGGGTGCGCATCGGCGGCTTGGCGGTATTTCCACTCCCAGCGCATGCTGGAGTCGCCGGCCAATGGCATGTCCAGTGGCGTACTCAGGCCCGTTACGCGACCGCTATCGGGATCGAACTGCACCACCAGCACGTCGCCCGCAGCAGTGGTCCAGGTCAGCTCCGAAGGCGCACTGAGCAGCAGCGATCCGGCGCTCCGCATCTCGGCGACGAGCAGCGCAGGCAGCCGACGGCGATAGCGACTGGACTGATCGGCGACAACCCAAAATGGCATCCAGGAATGGGATTCGGCAGCAAAGTCGGAGAACAGGAGCAGCGGCCCGCCGACATCTCCGCCAGGCCGATAGTATTCGCCCAAGCGCTGCCGCGAATGCAGGTAGTTGTACCAATCCAGCGTGGTGCGGACGTTGCCGGCCGGTTCAACAGCGATGCTCTCGACGATCGGCATCCATGAGGTATCGACGCCATTGGCGCCCTGAAATCGCGCTCCCAGATCAAGCTCGCCTTCCAGCCTCACCACTACGGCATGGTCGATTACGCCGTGGGCCTGCTGGGCACGATTGAGCAGCACTTCAACTCCCGACTGCGGCGCGGCCGCACCCGAGTAGCCCAAAACCGCCATCAGCGCCCAACTCACCTTACCCATGGCTCAAACCCAGCAGTGGTCAGCGCAGCCACGGTAGCAAGGCACGCGACGGGCTGGACTGCAGATCCGATCAAACCAACCCGCGATAAGACCAACCGAGTCGGCAGGCGGTTGCGGAGAATGTGCAGCGCTAACCTAGTGTGGTGAACCGCACACCTTGAGTTTAGTTCCGATGGATTTTTTCCTGAGGCAAGGCGCGAGGAGGAGGCATAGCAGGGCTATGGTGACGACGAGCAACGCCGCATTCAGGGAAAAAGACGCGGAAATAAT
>JAUIFV010000155.1 GCA_030430155.1 Gammaproteobacteria bacterium | reverse complement strand
CAAAAAGCAGGCCGATAGCACCGCAAACAAGCCCCAACAGCGCTCCGAGACGCCATTTGCCCGACTTGCATCGAGCGACTGCACCCAAATTTCAACAAGCTGCTAGGGCCCAGGAAGGTCAAGAGCGCGGGGTACAATGCGAGGTCAGGGCCCATGGCCCAGCATGATCAAGAGCGCGGGGAACCAAGGACCGCGGGCGTCCCGCCCGCATGCTCCGGGTCTGGCATCAGGGTCGAACAGCATGCGGGCAAGATGCCCGCGATCCAAAGCGCGGAGCCCGGCATTTCTGGGCCCTGGGCCCTGGATCCTGGGCCCTCATCTCCATCAGCCGCCGCTCGCCCCATTCCCCGCCGGCTGCTGCGCAATCGTGTACAAGGTTTGCGTCGGGAAAGCGAACTCCAGGCCCTCGGCGTTGAAGCGGGTCAGAATCTCCAGATTCATCGCTGACTGCACGCCGACTATGTCCTCGCCGCTGCGGATGTAGTAGATCAGCAGGATGTTCATGGCGAAGTCGCCGAAGGCGTTGAAGCCGCAGATCACCTTCTCCTCCAGCGAGCCATTGGCAGCGGCGATTTCGCGCAGGATGGCCATCGCGCGCTGCATCTGCTCTGGCTTGGTGTCGTAGGTCAGGCCCAGATTCAGCACCACTTTGCGCGAGGGTTCCGCCGAGACGTTTTCCACCGGGCTGTCGGAGAAGGTGGAGTTGGGCAGGGTGACCAGAGTGCCGTCCAGGGTGCGCAGCTTGGTGCTGCGGATGCCGATCTCCGCCACCGTGCCGTCGAAGCCCTCGACGCGAATGCGGTCGTTGATCTTGAACGGTTGATCGGTGAATACGGTGAAACCGCCGAAGATGTTCGACACCGTGTCCTTGGCCGCCATGGCCAGGGCCAAGCCGCCGATACCCAGGCCGGCGATCAGCGCGCCGACGTCGTAGCCGGCGTTGTTCAGCGCCACCACCAGACCGATGATCCACACCGCCGTCTTGCCGCCTTTGCGCGCAATCGGCAGCAGTTGGTCGTCCAAGTCGTTTTCCGAGCGCGCCGCGATCGGCGCCAGATAATGGGTGAAGATCGCCTCCACCAGCCGGGCGACCAGCCAGGTGACCGCGATGATGACCAGGAAACGGACCCCGCCGTCCAGCCAGGCCCCGACTTGATCGGTCAGATTCAAACGCGCCAGGCCGTACCAGATACCACCCACGGTGACCGCGAAGATGATCGGCTCTTCGATCAGATCGATCAGAATGTCGTCAAACTGGGTTTTGGTCTTGGCGGTCAGCTTCTTGACGATATTGGACAGCACCCAATACGCCGCCTTGGAAAGCACCAGCACCGCGACGATGATCAGCAGCGCGGTGCCCCATTCGCCGACGGTGTTGCCGTAGTAGGTTTTGGCCAGGAACTCTGAGCCCATGTTTACTCCGTGGATCCAGCGAAACGGCCGCCTATGCTAGCGGCAATGGCCCCGGGCTGCAGGCAGGGCTCGATGGCGAGCTCAGGCGAAGGCCGACGTACACAATCAAGCTGACGTCGACGATCATTTTCCGTAGCGATCAAATCCAGCGGTGCAGCCCACTAATCAGGGCAACCTTTGGGCCAGAGTCCGGCGTTCTTCAGATAGGTCTTCGTCGGCAGGCTCTTGTAGCGCATGCGAAGTTCCTTGGAATCGTAGACGTCTTGCCTGCGACCGTTCTCGTCATAGTAGTAGTCGGTGACCTTGGGCTTGAGTACACCGGGGTTCTCGTAGGTCGCTGGGCACTTCACAGCCGGAGCATCCGGAGCGGGTCGGGGTGTCGCGCTGGGTTGCGGTTGCGCGGCCCTGACCAGGGCATCCCGGGTCGCCACTCGCTGCCTCTCGCGCTCGGCCGCCAATCGCCTCGCCGCCGCCTCTTCCGCGGCAGCCAGATTGGCCTCGGTGTCCCCACTGACCGACATCGACTCCTGCTCAGCCAGCTCGGGGCAGGGCGATTGCTGGTAGCTGACCTTGCCCTGGTCGTCGACGCATTTGTAGACCGAGACCTGCGCCTGAAGCGGCAGTCCCAGCGCCAGCGCTGCTACCAGCCACAGGCCGCGGCTCATGCGGCGCCCGACTTCCCGGCCTCGAAAACCACCAGCGAGTCAAAGCCGCCGAAGATCATCCGTTTGCCGTCGAAGGGCATTTCCTCGCCGAAGTCGCTCATGCGTTCGTCGGCCATCATCTTGTCGTGACTGGCGTCCGCGGTGGCCTTGTCGGGCCAGGTCATCATTGCGAATACCACCTTCTCGCCAGGTTGCAGGGCAACCGCGCGGCGGAAGTCGGTGACCTTGCCATCCGGAACGTCCGCTTCCCAGCCCTCGATCTGCGCCAGGGCGCCGTAGTCCTTGGCGATGTCCCAGAACTTTCGCGCCACCTCGGCATACGCTTCCTTGTTCGCTTCGGGTACCGCGAGTACGAATCCATTGATGTACATGCCTCGGTCTCCCTGTGCTTGTAAGGAAGACCTACTGTACTCCGATCACGACTATTCGAAACCGTCGTCGAACAGCAAGCCAGCGTCGGCTCGGAAGGCGGCGACGATTTCGGCGACGTTGGTAGCTACTTGCGCATTCTCGCGCTCGTCAGTGATGCCGGTGGGCGCGCCCATGAAGCTGACCTCGGGGTTGGAGAAGTAGGGCCGCCGGGTGCAGCCGCCGGTGCATTCGCTGCTATAGCTCATCACCGTGCGATAGCTGCCGCTCACAAAGTGCCCGAAGGCGTAGGGGAAGGAGGCGCTGCCGGGGGAGGTGCCGTTGGCGGGGTCGTGCTCCATGCCCATGTTGTGGCCGTGTTCATGGGCATAGCTGAGATTGCCGACGGCGCAGCCGCGCGCGGTAACCTGGAAGGCGCTGCCGGCAAAGCCTGGGCCGGGATTGCGCATCACGTAGCCGCGGCCGCAGGAGCCGCCGATGTTGTTGGCGATCAATCCAACCATGTCGGCGCCGACTTCATCGCGCCAGGCCGCCACTTCGGCATCGTTGCGCACCCAGGTCAGATCGGACGAGCTGTTGCCGCTGTCGTTGTAGTTGGCCAAGCGGGCGTCAACCAGACGCAGGCGCGCGGTGGACAAACCGTTGCTGAAGGCCAGATTGGCATTGTCCACTGCGGCTTGGGCGACGGATTCGATGCCGTTGACGCCGCCGGCGGCGTCGCGCGCCTCCGGGGTGTACACCACCAGCACGTCGATGGTGACGGTCGTGCCGCGATTGCGCGCTTCGGCGCCGGGGACCGTCGCCTGCGGCAATCCGGGGTCCTCGCCGCCTGCGCAGGCTGGGAAACGAGCGCTTTCCAGCTTGACCAGGAAATTGCCCGCGGCCGTCGGTACCAGTTCAAAGACGCCCTCGGCGGTGGAGATCATTCCGCTCAGCGCGTCGCCGCGCCGCACGATCAGCGCCTGCGACTGGGTGGCGTCCTCGGCGACACCCTGCCAGCGGAAATCGGTGTCGGCTGAGCCGATCAGCGCGGTTGTGCGCCACTGCTGAGTGCTCACCGTTGCCGGCAGCCGCCAGGATTGGCCAATCGCGACGGGGCCGCCGTCCAGGCTTACCGCCACGGCCTCCACTGCGGCCGGGCTCAGCTGGCTCACCTGCTGCGGCTGCACTGGCGATTCCAGCCAAACCCCTTCGGCCACGGCTGAATGGGCCAAGGTGACGCTGAGCAGAGCGGCGATAGACTTGCTGGCAAACATGGATTGGTCCTGAAGCGACGGCGGGCTTGCTTATAGCAAATTCGCCGCGATGCGTTTGTCGAAGCCGTCACGCATGGGCAGGGGGTGCGGTTGAACTCGCTGCTATGGTCTCTTCGATCCGATTGCTCCACTGCGGTTTCCGCAAGCGTGCTGTGGCGTCGCTTGCTCCCTCCGATCGACTCGACGTACTGCAGGTACGCCAATCCGGCTTAGTCCGCCCGCAATGCGGCATTGGGGCTGATCCGTGCGGCGCTGCGCGAGGGCAACCAGCTGGACACCAGTCCGACCAAGAGCATTGCTCCGGTCCCTAGCAGCAGGCTGGACACCGGTGGACTGGCGCCCCAGCTATCCCCCAGGGCCCTGGCAAGTAGCCACAGGATCACCGTCCCCAGGGTCACGCCGGCCAGGCTCAATGCGCCTCCGCGGCCGAGCAAACCGGCGATCAGCCGACGCGGCGAGGCGCCCAAGGCCAGCCGCAGAGCCAACTCCGGTGTGCGCATGGCGATCAGGTAGGACATCACCCCGGCGATGCCGAAGGCGGCCAGGATCAGGCTGGTCAGAGAGAAGGCGCTGAGCACCAGCGTCTGCACGCGTGGCTCGGCGACGCTGGCGTCTATCAGCTGGTCGACGGTGCGGATATCGAACAGTGGGTGGTCGGGAGCAACGCTTTCGCTGGCGGCCCGTATGGACGCAATCAACGCTGCCGGTTCGGCTTCGCTACGCACCACCAGATTCATCGTCTCGGTGACGATCCAGTTCAGCGGCATGTACATGGTCGGGGTGGGATCCTCACCCAGGCCCAGCTGGCGCACATCGCCGACCACGCCAACGATAGTTCGCTGCTGCCCGTTGCTCAGCCGCACGGTGCGTCCGAGTGGATCTTCGCCCGTGGGCCAAAGGCGGCCGGCCAGATCTTCAGAGACGATCAGCGATCGGGAGGACTCTTCGTTGTCGTCAAACCAGCGGCCGCGCAGCAACGGCACGCCCAGCGTCGCCAGATAGTTCTGCGATGCGATACGCCAGCTCGCATGAACGCTGTTGTGTTCATAGCTCAGTGGTCCACCGCCGCCAGCGGCAACCATCATGCTGGTGGTGTTGATCTGGCCCAGTGGCACTTCGCTGCTAAGGCCGGCCGAGCGCACCCCGGGGATCGCCTCCACCGCTTCCAGAACGGCCCTGAAGGTCTGCCGGTGCGGGCGCATGTCGACGTCGTAGCCCTCCGACTGTGGCAGCGTCAATCGCGTCACCAGCAGCTTCTCGGTGCCAAAGCCCAACGAGCTCCCTTGCAGCTGGGTCAGATGCTGAGCCAGCGCAACGGCGGTCACCACCAACACCGTGGCCAGGGTGAATTGAACGACGATCAAGCCCTGGCGCGTTGACCCACTGCGACTGCGCAGGCTGCTGCGCCCAGCCTGCGCCAGCACCGTGGCAAGCTGGCGGCGCAGCGCCGCTAGCGCGGGCGCGACACCAAAGGCCAGCGCCGATGTCGCCGCAAAGGCGGTCGCCGCCACCGCCGCCCGCCAGTCAACGGCGAAGGCGATCAGTCTAGGCGTGGTGGGCGGCAAGACCGCAACAGCGGCACGCAAGGCCAACTCGGCCAGCAGTACGCCAAGCAGGCCGCCAATCGCCGCCAGCATCAGGTTCTCGGCAGCCATCTGCGCGATCATCCGCGCGCGACTGGCGCCCAAGGCCTGACGCACGCCCAACTCGCGGCCGCGAACCGTAGCCCGGGCGAACTGCAGATTGGCGACGTTTGTGCAGGCCACCAGCATCAACAGCGCCGCCGCCGCCAGCAGCAGCCCCAGGCGCTGCCGCGCGGTGTCGCCCACCACCCAATCGCGTATGGGCTGCGCAGCGGCTACCCAGCCGGCATTCTCATTCGGAAATTCCTGTGCCAGAGCGGCGCTGATGGCAGTCAGCTCAGCCTGTGCCGATTCCAAAGTGGCGCCCGCGGCCAAACTGCCCAACACCAGCAGCCGGCGGTCGCCGCGCCCATAGGTTTCCGGGTCGGCGCGCAAGGGCAGCCAGGCCGCGATATTCGTGGCAAAGCCCACATCCTGGGCGGCGATGCCGATCACCTGATGGTCGGCGCCATTGACCCGCACATTGCGACCGATCAATTCCGGGTCGGCGGCGAACTGGTTGCGCCACAGGGCTTCGCCGAGGATCACCACCTTCGCACCATTGCGGCGATCCTCCTCGGCGCTGAATCCGCGGCCGGCGACCAGCGGCTGCCCCAGCACCTGCCACAGGTTGGCGCTGCTCAACGCGCCCGACACTCGTTCGACGCGTCCGGCTTCGCCGATGTTCAGGCTGCGGCTGCTGAGCGCCGCCAGCGCGCTGAATTCGCGACTGCGTTGTATCCAGGACAAATAATTCGGCATCGATACCGAAAATTCCGGCAAACCGCGCTCGACATTGCTGTCGTACACACGCAGCACGCGATCGGGTTGCGCGTAGGGCAACGGCGCGTAGAGCATCGCGTAGGCGATCGAGACGATGGCCGTGGCCGCGGCAATCCCCAGCGCGAAGCTGAGTATCACCGCCAGACTGTAGCCCTGATTGGCGCGCGACCAAAGCGTGCGCCAGGCGATACGCGTGTCTACCAGCCAAGCGTGCAAGTCGTTCTCCGTTGCTCCTGTGCCACAAGGGAAAGCACTGGTCGTGCCAGCGAGGTGTAGGTATCGAGTTTCAATGGCTTGCGTGTTCGTTGAGCCGCAGTTCGACTACAGCTGTGCGCCGGCGAACAGCGGCGAGTCGTCAGCGAACGGTGTCCGTGGTGGCCTTCAGCCTGCGTGCGCGCTTGCCCTGGCATGGCGGGCTGGGCAAAATCGGCGTGTCCTTCCTGATTCCTTTACACAAGGGATCGCCTGCCGGCTCCGCGCGGCCTTCGATCAACATCGCCAGGGTTCCGACCCTCGCCCTCGCCACTTCCGCCGGACATCCCGGACGGATTCCGAAGACGAGTATCCCCATGCCTGCTTGCGTGTCGTTCTTTTCCCGCTCCCGTCTGCTGGGGCGCGCCGCCCTGTGTTCGCTGCTGTTGGCGTCGGCCAGCCATGCGGCGGTCTTCAACGTGACTCCCGCGCCGGCTGATGGTGCCGCCGGCAGCCTGCGTGACACGCTGCTGCAGGCCAACACCAACGCCCAAAACGACACCATCAACCTGGCGGCTGGCAGCTACTCGCTGACCATCCCCAATGGCGCGGGCCAGGAGAACATTGGCGGCCAAGGCGATCTGGATCTGTTCGAAGCCGGCTTTAGCATCACCATTCAGGGTGCCGGTGCGGCCACGACCTCCATCACCCAGACTGCGGTCGATCGCATCTTCCAGGTTTTCCCGGGGGTCACGCTCAACCTCAATGGCGTCACCGTTAGCGGCGGCACGGCGGTCGATGACGGCAGCACCGGCGCGGTGGCCTTATCCGGCGGGCGTGGCGGCGGGATACTGAACGAGGGCGGCACGCTGATTCTTTCCGCCAGTATCGTCCAGAACAACACCTCGATTGGCGCTGCTGCCGGTACCGATGGCGGCGGCGGCATCTATCAGCTGACTGGCGCAACCACGCTGACCGGCGGCACCCAGATTCTCGACAACAACGCCACCGGCAATGCCGGCTCCGGCGGTGGCATCTTCGTTGCCGACGGCGCCCTGACCGTGCAGTCCAACAGCATCATCGACCGAAACATCGCCCATCGCGCCGGCGGTGGCATCGAGATTGTCGCCGGCACCGCCAACATTTCCGGCGGTGGCACCAATATCCGCATGAATCAGGCCCTGGGCGTGGGCGGCGTGCCGGGCGCCGGCGGCAACGGCGGCGGCCTGCACATCACCGCGGGCGCGACGGTCACCTTCAACAACTGCATTGTCTCCGGCAATACCGCGGCCAACGAGGGTGGTGGGCTGTGGAATTCGGCCACCGGCACCTTGAACGTGATCGCCACTCAGGTCAACAACAACACCGCGGAAGGCAACGGCGGTGGCGGCATCTTCAACAATGGCGGCACCCTGGACATCGATTCGGGTGCGGGACCGACCACGGTCAACGGCAACATGACCACCGGCGCCAACGGCGCTGGCCACGGCGGCGGCATCTTCAGCGTCGGCGGTCCGATCACCATCGATGGCTTGGCCGGGCAGACCTCAACGGTCAACAGCAACACGGCCTTCGGTTACGGCGGCGGTATTTCGCTGACCGGCGGGACACTCAACGTCACCCTGACCAATATCGGCAACAATACGGGCGGCCTGCGCGGCGGCGGCATCCATTTCGAGAACGGCACCGTCAGCCTGTCTGGCGTCACCAACGTGTTCGACAACCAGGCCAACTTCGGCGGCGGCATTTGGCAGGATTCCGGCACCTTCACCCTGTCGGCAGATTCGGTGATCAATAGCAACGATGCCGTAGCTGGCGGCGGCGGTGGTTTCTACCTCAACGCCAATACCACCACCAATATCTTCGGCAGCGTGACCAACAACACCACCGCCTCCGGCGGCGGCGGCTTCCTCCACGACGGCCGCAATCTGACCATCGATGGCGGCACCATCACCGGCAACACCTCTGCCAGCATCGGCGGCGCCATTCAGATCGTCAACAACCTGCGCGTCGCAAATATCCTCAACAACTCGCTGATCGACGCCAACATGGCCGGGGCACACGGGGGCGCCGTCAGTATCGATGAGCGTGGCGGCACCCTGACCGTGAACAACTCGACGATCAGCAACAACGTTGCCGATTCGGTCAACGACTCAGACGGCAACGGCGGCGGAATCAACAACTTCGGGGCGGGTACCGTCACCGTGAGCAATTCCACCATCAGCGGCAATTCCGCGGTGGACGGGGGCGGCATCTTCAATGGCGACTTGGGCGGTTCTTCCGGCACGCTGGACTTGACCACCGTCACCATCTCCGGCAATACGGCCAGACGCAGAGGCGGCGGTCTGTATCAGCGCGCCGGCGCCGGGACCCTGTCCATGGCCGAAGTCAGTATTGACGGCAACGCCGCCAACGGCACAGCGGCCACTCAGGGCGGCGGCGGCATCTACAACGATGGCTTTGCCATGAACCTGACCTCTGTGGCGGTGACCAACAACACCGCAAACCTGGGCTCGGGCAGCGGCGGCGGCATCTTCAACCATACCGGCGGCACACTGACCCTCGACGGCATCATCATCGGCGGCAACAGCGCCAATCGCGCCGGCGGCGGCATCGAGGACAACTCCGGTGCAGGGCTGGGCGTGTCTTTGAGCAACGTGAGCCTGTTAGGAAACAACGCGCTGAGCAATCCCGGGAACGGCGGCGGCCTGCATGTGACCGGTCCGGGCGATGTGAACGTCACCGGCGGCATGATTGCCGGCAATACCGCGGGATCCGAGGGCGGCGGGCTGTGGAATGGCACCGGCACCATGACCGTGGATGGCGCGACCATTGACAGCAATACCGCCAGCGGCAACGGCGCCGACAACGGCGGCGGCGGCATCTTCAATGCCGGCGGCATCGTCAGTGTGCAGAACGGCACGTCGCTGATGAACAACATTGCCGATGGCACCTCCGGCAGCGGCGGCGGCGTGCTCAATGACGCCGGCGGCGTGGTCACCATCAGCGACGCGACCATTACCGGCAATCAGGCCTCTCGCGCCGGCGGTGGCATCGAGGACAACTCGGGTGCGGGATTGGGCCTGACCATCACCAACACCACGCTGAGCAATAACACGACGTCCGCCAATCCCGGCAACGGCGGCGGACTGCACGTCACCGGCGCCGGCGACACGATGATCACCGGCGGCTCGGTCAGCAGCAACGGTGCCGCGCTGGAAGGCGGCGGCCTGTGGAACGGTAGCGGCACCATGACCGTCACCAACGTCACCATCAATGGCAACACGGCGCAGGGAGCGGCGGCCGACGATGGCGGCGGTGGCATCTTCAACAACGGCGGCATTCTGAACGTACAGAATGGGTCGATCAGCAACAACGTGGCCAACGGCGCGGCTGGTAACGGTGGCGGCATTCACGTCAACGGCGGCATGCTGAGCACCAACGGCGTGACGATGACCGGCAACGACGTGCAGGGCATCTTTGCGGGCAACGGCGCAACGGTCGATCTGACCACCACGACTACCACCGCAGTCGGCGTCGGACTCGAAGGCAATGGCGCCGGAGCGATCTCGCTCACTGACAGCAATTTCAGCGGCATCTTGACGCGCAACACGGCCAGCGTCACCACCAACCTTGGCATCACCTCCACCGCCACCATCGACCTGGAAACGACCGGCAATATCGACGTGCAAACCGGCGGTATCGGCGGTGCGATCGATGTCTTGCTGCGCCCCGGCGGCGTCGCTACCTTCGCGGCCGGCACTTTGAGTACCTACAACGGCGCGACCACGCTGTTCACCGGCAGCACGATCATCGACGGCTTCATCGACGGGCCCGGCGGTCAGTTCACGGTCAATGCCCCGGCGCTGCTGGGCGGATCGGGACAGATCCAACGCAATCTGATCGTCGGCGGTACCCTGGCGCCAGGACCGATTGCAGCGGCACCGGGCGACACCGGTATTCTGACCATCATCGGCGATGCCGGCTTCAGCGCCGGATCGCAGTTCAGTATCGGCATCAATGCGCTCGGCGCCGGCACCGGCCACGATCAGCTGGCGGTGACCGGCATGGTGGGCATGGCGCTCGGAGTTCCCGGCGTAAACCTGGGCGGCGGCGCCACGGCTACCTTCGCTGACGGCGACACCTTCGTCATTATCAACAACGACGCGGCCGACCCGATTTCCGGCAACTTCGCCAACGCGGTGCCGCCGTCACCGCCGGCCAGCATCGTGCTAGGCGCCGAGCAGTTCGATTTCGACTACCTGGGCGGCGACGGCAATGACTTCGTCTTGGGGCCGACTCTGTTCACTGATCTGGCGATTACCAAGACCGATGGCGCGGCCACTGCGATCCCCGGCGCGAGCACGGTATACACGATCACCGCCAGCAACAACGGTATGACCGCGGTCAGCGGCAACACGGTGACCGACAACTTCCCCGCGGCCTGCACCAGCGTCACCTGGACCTGCGTGGGCGCTGGCGGCGGCACCTGCACCGCGGCGGGCGCGGGCAATATCAATGACACGGTCAACCTGCCGGCCGGAGCCAGCGTCACCTACAGCGCCACCTGCAACATCGATCCGGCCGCGACCGGCACCCTGGACAACACGGCTACGATCGCCATCGGCCCCGGCGTGATGGAGGCCAATCCGGCCGACAACACGGCGACCGACTCCGACACCCTGGTGCCGACGGCCGATCTGTCGGTGACCAAGGACGACGGCGTGGCCACGGCGGTGCCGGGCACCTCGGTGACCTATCAGATTGTCGCCAGCAACCCCGGGCCCAGCGATGATCCCAGCGTCAGTGTGAGCGACACCTTCCCGGCCTCACTGAGCTGCAGCTACACCAGTGCGGCCGCGGGCGGTGCCACCGGCAATGGCGCCGGCAGCGGCACCCTGACCGAAACCCTGAATCTGCCGGCGGGCAGTTCGGTGACCTACACCGCGACGTGCAATATTGATCCAGCCGCGACCGGCTCGCTGGTCAATACCGCCACCATCGGCGCCTCGGTGACCGACCCTAATCCGGGCAACAACAGCGCCACCGACACCGACACGCTGATCCCGGATCACGATCTGGCGATCACCAAGGATGACGGCGTCACCAGCGCGGTGCCCGGCAACTCGGTGACCTACACCATGGTGGCCAGCAACGCCGCTGGCCCCAGCGCTGCGGTCGGCGCGGTGGTCAGCGACAACTTCCCGGCTTTCTGCACGACGGTGAACTGGACCTGCGTCGGCGCCGGCGGCGGCAGCTGTGCGGCGTCGGGCAGCGGCAACATCAGCGAGTTGGTCGACTTGCCGGTGGGCGGCAGCGCCACCTTCAGCGCCACCTGCACGATTGATCCGGCAGCCACCGGCACCCTGGACAACACCGTCACCATTGCCGGCGCGGCTGGGAGCACTGATCCGGTGGCCGCCAACAACAGCGCCAGCGACAGCGACACCCTGACCCCGCAGGCCGACCTGATGGTGAGCAAGGACGACGGCGTGACCACCGCCATCCCGGGTGGCTCGGTGACCTACGCCATCGTGGTCAGCAATCCCGGTCCTTCCGATGCCCCGGGCAG
>JAUIFV010000154.1 GCA_030430155.1 Gammaproteobacteria bacterium | reverse complement strand
CCGCGACCCACGCCATCCATCGACGCCAGCCATTCGGTCAGGGTGTGATCCAGATTGGCGGTGCCGAAGCTGGGATGGTCGACCAGCAGCGAGGTCGCGGCGTTGTCGGACACCTCCATCATGAAGCGCGAGTAGCGATCCAGGGTGAAGCTCTGACCGAAGTTGCTCGAACTCAACCGACCATCAGATCCATTGCCGCAGAACCAATCGTCGCGTTCGTTCAGCGAACGGGTGTACTGCGCGGCCGATAGCGCGTTCAGATCGCCATTGCCCACCGCATTCCAGAACCGGAAGTGCACCGCGGACTTCATCAGCGAGGCCAGCGGGAAGAACTCGTCCATGCGCCAGCCGACGCTGGTCCCGGTGCGCAGGTTGCGCGCGTAGAGCCCGACGATGTTGCTGCGGTCACCGCCGGTTTCATAAGCGCTGATCAGATTCTGCAGCGTCGCCGACGGGGCGAGCAGGTTGGTTTCGGCGGCGATCGGCGCCACCTCACGGAGCGACTTGGGCTGCTCGCCCCAGACCGCATCGAAGTTCGATACCGAGGGGTTGGGATCCAGATCGATCAGAAAGGTGTCGGCGTCGGCGGTGCTGTTCTGCAGCGTCGCCAGAGTGGACTGACTGACCCCGCGCGCCACCCGCCAGGTGCCGCCGGGAACCATCGCGAAAATGATTGCGTAGCGGGTCTCACCGTGCAGATCGCTGGCGTAGCGCTCCACATCCAGCACCCGACCGGACATCGGATTGAGCAGATCGCTGAACTCGGCCGGCTCCAGGTCATAAATCACCGCGGTTTTCGGCTGGTTGGGGTGACGCACCCACACCCCGCTGAAGATGGTCGCCCCGGTGGAGTTATTGGGACCAACCTCGATGTCGATCAGCTGGTAGCCATCGCGGGCGTGGCCGGCAAGCAGATCGCGAAAGGCAGACTCGCTGCGCCGGGTGCGGATGTCGTGGTCATAATCGTCGCCGTCCTGCACAAACAATCCGTTGAATCGGTAGGCGCCGTTGCGCACGGTGATCTCTACATCGAGGAAACGCCCGTTGCGCGCAGCCATGTCGGACAGCCAGTCGTCGTACTGCGCCTGGGTGGCTTCGAACAATGGAAACACCAGCCCGTTGACCGGCTTCCAGACGCCAGCGAAGACGTTGGCGCTGCCGTTGAACTGCATTTCGATGTCGACCAGCTGCCGACCCAGACCCAGCTGGGTGCTGAACTCGGCGTCCAGCTGGGAACGGGTCATACCGATGCGGTAGTGGCTCTCGGTGGCGCCAGCCTTGAGCGCCTTGGTCTCCGGGTTATTGGACCAATACAACTCGGCTTCGGGCATCGCGGTGGAGGCCACGCAGGCGCTAAGCAGCAGGGATGGGATCAACATGAGCAGGACTCGCGCAGCTAAGGTTGCGCCAGTCCTTACACGCATCATGCCAACGATCTACGTCATTGATCGTTAAGGACTTTGCTATTCGCCTGCCGGCGCACTGTCGCAGCTTGGCGACACTGCGGTCCGAACCCTGGGACAGCCTACTCGTGCAGCCCGCACTCCCGCTTCACGCCGAAAAAGCGCGTTTGCTCGGCGCTCATGCCTTCGCCCAGCGGGGCGGTGGTGTGGGTGTCGCCGATGGACACATAGCCCTGCTCCCACAGCGGGTGGTAGGGCAGTTCGTGCTCGCTCAGATAGCGGCCGATCTGGCGATCGCTCCAGTCGAAGATGGGGTGCAGCTTGTAGCGGCCGTTGTGCACCGCCAGCGGCTGGATCTCAGCTCGGCTGGACGACTGATCGCGACGCAAGCCGGCGATCCAGGTACCGCAATCGAGCTGCTCCAGGGCCTGCTGCATGGGTTCGACCTTGTGCAGTCGGTTGTAAGTCTGGATTCCGTCCACGCCCTGGCTCCACAGTTCACCGTGGCGGGCCAGATACCAGGCCGGCGAATGTGCCGGTCTGGCGACCACCAGGTTCAGCTGCAGACGCTCGGTGAGCTGATCGATGAAGCGGTAGGTGTCCGGGAACAGATAGCCGGTATCGACCACCACCACCGGCAGCTGCGGCCGGATCCGGGTGACCATGTGCAGCAGCAGCGCCGACTGCGCGCCGAAGCTGGAGCTGAGCACGAAGCTGCCGGGCAGGTGGTCGAGTGCCCAACGCACACGCTGCTCGGCGCTCAGCTCGGCCAGCTGTCTGTTGTAGTTTCTCAAGCACTGCGCGCCGGGTTCGCTTAGCAGCAGTTCGGCGCTGGATTCGGCCAGCAGTTCGTCACAGGGGCTGAACAGAGTCATCAGGCGGCCTCGGATAGCGGATGGGGGCTGGTGCCGGAAACCAGATCAACTCGGCGCACAAAATCGCCGAAGGACTCTTCCGGCTGGCGTTCGCCGGCCCAGCGCGCAAACAGCTGGTCCAGCTCGGCCATCAGGGTGGCTTCGTCGACGCTCTCGCGATACAGCGCGTTGAGCCGCTGGCCGACCCGGTCGCCGCCGAGCAGCAGGTTGTACAGACCGGGCGCCTTGCCGATCAGGCCGATTTCGGCCAGATAGGGTCGCGCACAGCCGTTGGGGCAGCCGGTGATACGCAGGCTGAGCGGCTGATTGGCCAGTCCGTGCTTGGCCAGCAGGGCGTCTACGGCCTGGCCCAGCTGCGGCAGCCAGCGCTCACCTTCGGCCATCGCCAGCGGACACAGCGGCAGCGCCACGCAGGCCAGGGCGTCGCGGCGCAGCGGTGACCAGGCCAGCGGATCGAGCACGCCGTGCCGCTTCAACAGCTGGTCGACTTGGTCCCGCTGCGTATCGGCTATATCGGCGATGACCAGGTTCTGATTCGGGGTGATGCGCAGCCGGCCCGTGTGGATCTGCATCAACTCACCGAGCCCGCTGCGCAGGTTGATCCCGTCGGCATCCTGCACCCGCCCGCCTTCGATGCGCACGGTAAGCTGCCAACGGCCGGCGCTGTCACGCTGCCAGCCGAAGCGGTCGCCCTGATGCAGGAACACGAAGGGCTTGGGCGGTGGCAACGCGTAGCCCAGCCGCTTGCTCAGCTCGGACGTGAACCACTCCACGCCGCGGTCGGCGATGGTGTACTTCAGCCGCGCGTGCTTGCGGTTGCTGCGATCGCCAAAGTCGCGCTGGATCTCGACCACCGTCGTGGCCACCTGCAGCAGCTGATCGGGCTTAAGAAAGCCGATCACATCGGCCAGACGTGGAAAGGTCGCCGGCTCGCCGTGACTGGTGCCCATGCCGCCGCCGACGGCCAGATTGAAGCCGTGCAGCTCATCGCCGTCGGCAATGGCGATGAAGCCCAGGTCGTGGGCGTACAGATCCACATCGTTGTACGGCGGCACCGCGATGACCGTCTTGAACTTGCGCGGCAGGTAGGTCTCGCCATATATCGGTTCGGCCTCCACCTCGCCACCGGCGACTCGCTCGCGGCCTAAGAAGATCTCGTGATAGGCGCGGGTCTTGGGCAGCAGATGCTCGCTCAAGTCCACCGAGCACCGATGCACCTGGGCGTGCAGCCGGGAGTGCTCCGGCTGGGCGCTGCACAGCACGTTGCGGTTAACGTCGCCGCAGGCGGCAATGGAGTCGAGCAGGGCGCGGTCCATCGCCTGCAGCGTGGCTGCCAGTTCCTCCTTGATCACCCCCTGCAACTCGAAAGTCTGTCTGGTGGTCAGCTTCAGCGTGCCGTTGCCGTAGCGATCGGCCAGCGCGTCCATCGCCTGCCACTGCATCGGCGTGCACACCCCGCCCGGCAGCCGCACCCGGATCATGAAGCTGATCGCCGGCTCCAGCTTGCGCTGCCGGCGCTGCTCGCGCAGCTCGCGATCATCCTGCTGATAGATCCCGTGCAGCTTGATCAACTGCCCATCGTCCTCCCGCACCCCGGCGGTATGCGCGTCAGCCAGGCTCTCAGCCAGCGTGCCGCGGAGGCCTTGGCTGGATTTCTTTATGGCTTCGACGGGGGATGGTGTTGGGTTGTGGTTTGTTGCGGTCATGTTGGTTCCTTGACGAGGGCCCAGGGCCCAGGGCTTAGGGCCCAGTAAGAGCGAAAGCGAAGCCGCTTCGTTGTTGCGCCTCTGGGCTCCGGGCCCCAGCTGAAGGGCCCAGGGCACAGGGCTTAGGGCCCAGTAAGAGCGAAGCCGCTCCGTTGTTGCCCCTCTGGGCCCTGGGCCCTTTCTTCGCTCCTAGCTACTGGGCCCTTTCTTCGCTCCTCGCTAATACACATCCACCAACCACCGCCCCTCCCGCCGCAGCTGGGCGAAGGCCTCGGCGGCCTGTTCGGCTTCCAGCTGGCCGTGTTCGGCGATGATTTCGATGATCGCGGCCTCGACTGCCGGCGCCATATCGAAGGCGTCGCCGCAGAGGTAGACGTGGGCGCCGCCGCGGAGCCAAGCGTAGAATTCGGCGCCCTCGGCGCGCAGGCGGTCCTGCACGTAGGTGCGCTGCTCGCCGTCGCGGGAGAAGGCCAGCGACAAGCGATCGAGCTGGCCGCGCTTGAGGGCGTCCTGCCATTCGGTCTGGTAGAGGAAATCGGTGAAGCGCTTGCGGGCGCCAAAGACCAGCCAGTTGCGCCCGCCGGCGGCGCTCTCGATGCGCTGCTGCAGGAAGCCGCGGAAGGGCGCCACACCGGTGCCCGGTCCGATCATGATCACGTCGCGGCTGTCGTCTGTGGGCAGGCGGAAGTGTTCGTTGCGTTCCACCCAGACGCCGACTTCGTCGCCGCTTTGCAGCCCCGCCACCGCGGTAGAGCAGGCACCGTAAGCCGTGCGTTCGCCGCGCTGATCGCTGCGCAGGGCCACGGTCAGATGCACCTCGTCGGCGTAGCGCTTTGGACTGGACGCGATCGAATACAAGCGATGCTGCAGCGGCGGCAGCAGATCGACCAGCTGCTCGGCGCCGACGGCGCCGGGATAGCGGGTGAGCAGATCGATCAGCTGCGAGCTGCGCAGAAACTCGCGCAGCTGCTCGCCGGCGGTGGGCGCCAGCAGCGCCTGCAACTCGGTCGCGCCGGTGGCTTCGGCGAAGGCAACGATCAGCGGCCGGCTGAGGCGGCTGAGCTCCAGCTCTACCGTCAGCCACTGCTGCAGGGTCGCCTCGCGGCCGTCGCGGGCGATCAGCTGCTCGCCCGACCGACCCAGTGCGGCGAGCACCGGTTCGACCAGCTGCGACGGATTGCTAAAGCGCAGGCCCAGCGCGTCGCCCGGCTGATAGCTGAGCAGGGCAGGGTCGAAAGCCAGCTCCAGATGGCGCACCTCACGCAGCGAGCCGGGCGCGGTGAGCGGAATGTTGCTGAGCACCTCGGCGCTGACCGGCGCATCGGGGCCGCTGCGGCGGGAGGTCGCGATGCTCGCGGCGAGCTTCGTTGGTGCCGGCGCGGCCGCAGCCGGCAGCAGGTCCTGCCAGCGCTGCAGCCAGACCTTGGCGCTGCGCGCATAGTCCAGGTCGGCGTCCAGCCGGTCCTGGGTGCGGCTGCCGCCCAAAGCCTGCAGACGCGAGTCCAGCTGCTTGGCGGTGGCGCAGAACTGCGGGTAGCTGGAGTCGCCCAGGCCGAGCACGGCGAACTGCAGCTTGGCCAGCTGAGGCGCGCGGTCGCTGTCCAGCGCGGCAAAAAAGTCGCGGCAGTCCTCGGGCGGTTCACCGTCACCCTGGGTGGAGACCACAAACAGCGCCTGCTCCACCTCGCGCAAATCACGCGGGCGAATCTCGCCCAGCGACTTCAGCCGCGCCGACCGACCGTCGGCCTTGAGCGCTTCGGCCAGACCCTCAGCCAGGCGGCGTGCATTGCCGGTCTGTGAGCCGTAATAGACATCGACGCTGGCCACCGCCGGCGCCGCGGCGCTGTCGACGCCAGGCTGACGAGCCAGACCGTACAAATAGCCGCTGAGCCAAATCAGATTGTCCGAGGCGAGCCCGGTCAGGGCCTGGTCGACTCGCTCCAGCACTTCGGCGGCAGGTGGCTTGGTTACAGCGCTCACGGCTTGGCTCCATTGCAGACGTCTAGACGTCCGTAGAGCCTGAACCTGCGCTGCCCGACGGGGAAATGATCGGCGGGCATGAGATATGCCGATCACGGTCGTTGGGTCTTGAGCGTGTGATCGCCGCGACGGCAGCCCGGTCTATGTCGTAGCGAAGGCGGAAACTCGCCTACCGAAGCAGTTTGGAGTTTGGATGATGATGAACCGCAGGAACATACTCAGCTCAGCACTTTGGCTGAGCGCAGGAGGAACCACGATGGCGCTGTTGGGTAAGGGAGCCAAGGCCAGCGAGGCCGAGCAGTTTGAGTTCACCTTGAGTGAGGAGCAGTGGCGCGAGCGGCTGTCGCCGAAGGCCTATGCGGTGCTGCGCGAAGAGGCCACCGAACGCGCCGGCACCAGCCCGCTGAATGACGAAAAGCGCGCCGGCGTGTTCCATTGCGCCGGCTGCGATCTGCCGCTGTTCGACGCCAAGACCAAGTACGAGTCCGGCACCGGCTGGCCGAGCTTCTATCAGCCGCTGCCCAACGCGGTGGGTGAACGCGAGGACCGCGGCTGGTTCATGGTCCGCACCGAAGTGCACTGCCGCCGCTGCGGTGGCCACCTCGGCCACGTCTTCACCGACGGCCCGCCGCCGACCGGGCTGCGCTATTGCATGAATGGGGTGGCCTTGCGGTTTGAGCCGGCGTAGCTGGCGGAGGGCCCAGGGCTCGAAGCGCGAGGGCCCAGGGCCCAGGGCGGGAGGGCCCAGGATGTCAGTGCGGATTGAGGTCCTCTCGCATTTGCTCTGCCCCCTGGCAGTTGGCCTGCGGGACGGGATCGCGTTCGGCGCAATGTGACGGACTTCCCACGTAAAACGTAAAACGAGGCGAGCATAGCGAGCCAGCACTTCTGCACCATACGCATGCGTATTGAGTCTATGCTGGAAGACAAACCGCCATCAAAGGGGTTTGCACGATGAGTACGCTACCACCTGGACAGCGCGAGCTTGCCGACTTTCCGCGCTTTGGCCTGAGCCAGTTTGCCCGTCGCTTTCCGGCATCGCCGAAAGTGGCGACCCTGCAGATCTGCGGTGAGGTGGGCAACGAGTTGGAGCTGAGCAATCCACTGGCCGGATTGCCGCGGGTGGAACAAGTCAGCGACTTCCACTGCGTGACCACCTGGAGCCGACGCGGGCTGCGCTGGAGCGGGGTGCGTTTCAGCGAGTTCTACTCTGCGGTTGTCCTGCCACAGGCCAGGCCCGGCGATGGCGCGAACTACCTCTACCTGCGCGGCCAGGATGGCGCACGCACCTGCGTAGTGCTGGAAGACCTGCTCGCCGACGACGTACTGCTCGCTGATCGCCTCGATGGTGAACCGTTGACCATCGCCCACGGCGCACCGCTGCGACTGGTGGCGCCGTCGCAGTACGGCTACAAGTCCGTGAAACACCTGTGTCGGATCGAGTTCCGCTTCGATCAGAACGGCTTTCGCCCATCGGCCTTCGCCTTCATGGACCACCTACGCGCGCGGGTGGCTCGGGAAGAACGCGGGCGGGGCGCGCCGGGTTGGCTGCTGCGTTATCTCTATCGACCGCTGATCGGCCCCACGGTGCGGCGCTTCGCGCGGGCCCTGCGGGAGCGGCAAATGGGCCAGCCTTAACGCACAAACCACGCCGACCTTGCCATCCTCGGGCGCTCTGCAGCCATGCCCAGGTGCTCTGATGCGCAACCTTTTACTGCTCGCCGGCCTGCTGATCGGCCTGGCGGCACACGCCCAAACGGCGCTGCCCTTCCAGGTGCAGCCGGTCAATCAGTTTGATGAGCCCTGGGCCATCGCCCTGCTCCCTGACGGCCGCATGCTGGTCACCGAGAAGAAGGGCAATCTGCTGCTGCTCGACGCCAGCGGCGCCAACGCCAGCCGGGTCAGCGGCGTGCCCGACGTCGACTACGGCGGTCAGGGCGGTTTGGGCGACGTGATCCTGCACCCGGATTTCGCCAACAACCAGATGATCTACTTCAGCTATGCCGAGGCCGGAGTGGGCGATACCCGCGGCGCGGCGGTGGCTAGAGCGAAGCTGGACAGCGAAGGCCACCGACCCAGCCTGTCGGCGGTGGAGGTGATCTGGCGCCAGTACCCGAAGCTGGTCGGCTACGGCCACTACGGCCACCGGCTGCTGTTCGATGCCGACGGCTATCTGTGGATCGCCTCCGGCGATCGGCAGAAGTTCACCCCGGCCCAGGACATGCAGTCCAACGTCGGCAAAATGCTGCGCCTGCACGCGGACGGCAGCGTTCCGGACGACAACCCCTTTGTCGACTACTACAGCCGCGATCCGCTGGTCGATGACGAAGGGGTCTATCCGCAGATCTGGTCACTGGGCCACCGCAATCCGCTCGGTCTGGCCACCGATCTGGCCGGACAGCTGTGGGTGATCGAGATGGGACCGGCGCACGGCGACGAGCTCAATCTGGTCCGCCGCGGTGCCAACTACGGCTATCCGGAAGTCTCCAACGGCGATCACTACGACGGCCGCGAGATTCCCGATCACAACACCCGACCCGAGTTCCAGGGCCCCGCTCTGTGGTGGAAACCGGCCATCTCACCCGGTCATCTGATCATCTATCGCGGCGAAGCCTTCGCCGGCTGGCGCGGTCAGGCCTTGGCCGCCGGCCTGTCCTCGCAGGCCATCGTGCGCATCGCCCTGGACGGCGAGACGGCCCGTGAAGTGGAGCGCTATGAAATGGGCGCGCGAATCCGCGCCCTGGCCGAGGCGGCCGACGGCAGCCTGTGGGTGTTGGAGGATGAACGCGGCGACAGTCAGGGGCGGTTGCTGAAGCTGACGCCGAAGCCCTAACCGCTGTGAGGGCACAGGGCCCAGGGCTTAGGGCCCAGAAAGGCGCGGCAAGTTCGGGTTGACCGGCACTGGACCCTACTTCCGCGGAGGGCCCAGCGCCACGCGAAGCAACACCCGCAAGCCGCCAGCTGCTCTTGATTTCCTGGGCCCTTAGCCCTGGGCCCTTAGCCCTGGGCCCTGGGCCCTTCTCTGAGCCCTCAGCCCTCAGCCCTCAGCCCTCAAACAAGAAAACCCGACGATGGACCAGCCATCGTCGGGCTCCTACTTCGGCAAAAGCTGCTTGAGCACGCCGTCCAGGCCGCCGACCACGGTCAGCGTACCGACCTTGTCGACGATCTTTTCCAGCGACTCCAGCTCCTTCAGCCGCATCAACGCCGGGCTGGATTCCATCAGCTTGGCGGTGTTCAACAGCGACCGGGTCGCTGCAGTCTCCTCACGCCGACGGATCAGGTTGGCAGCGGCCTGCTTCTCCGCCTCAACCACCTGGTTGAGCAGGTGCTTCATCTCGCCAGGCAAGATCAAGTCCTTGATGCCCACACCCAACAGCTCCAGACCGTAACCGCTCAGCCGCGGCGCGGCGTAGTCGGCGACGACCTGATCCAACTCACCCTTGTTCGCCAACAGCGCGTCCAGGGTGCGCGTACCGATGGCCTGGCGCAGACCGAACTGCAGTTCGCGATACAGCGCGTCGCTGTAACTCGCCACCGCGGTCCGGGCCTGCACCGGATCGACGATACGCCAGCTGGCCGACAGGTTGGCGCGCAGGCTGACCTTGTCTCGGGTCAGGATCTCCTGACCGCTGACTTCGGTGCTCTGCACGCGCAGGTCCAGCACCTCCACGCTGAGCTGACGCTGCACGCGGACGAAGCCGTACAGACCCGGCTGCAGCAGCTGCTCGATGCGACCGTCGACGCGCAGCAAACCCACCTGGCCGGCGCCCACTTCCTGCAGCACGAACAAACCTGCCACCGCCCGGCTCAGCTCGGCACCGACGCTGAGCAGCTCACGCACCAGCTTCGGCTCCAGGCTGGCCTCGCCGCTCAAGTCCAGACGCTGGACCTCGACCGGCAGTGATTCACGCCAGTACAGCGCCTTGGAACCCGGCGCCAGAAAGCCGGCGAGCTTGCCGTCGATGCGCACCAGACCCAGCTCAAAGCTGCCCATACGCTGCTCGACCACGTGCTCACCCAGCGCCTGGGGCGCGGTGCGCAGGTACTGATCGGCGCGAGCCACGGTGATTTCCGGCCGGTTGAGGTCGTACAGATCCACCTTGACCCGGCTGAAGGGGTCGAAGCGGGTGTACACACCCGGCACCAACACCTGTTCGAAACGACCGTCGCGCAGCTGCAGGCCGCGCTGATAGTCGGCAACAACAACACGCTCAAAACCCAACATCTTCCTTCTCCTTGGTTTCCGACAGCATCCAACGCTGCCGGCGTTGTCGCGGCCCTGGCCAACTCCAGGGCCGCGTGGTTCCGCCTGAACCGGGCCCGTGCCCGTCAGGCCTGCGAACGACCTTCCCCCGCGTCCGCTCGGGGCTTTGGCGATGAGCCGATCCCATCGCCGCCTGTTTCAATTCGCCGGTCGCCGATGGCGGCCCGGCATGTGTAGGTCGGCAGGGGGAACCTGAACGCTGCGGTCCGAGCTGCCTGTCGATGTGCCTGGTCCGTGTCCGGCGGCGACCAGCCCGATACGCCCGCTCGCGCAGCCATCCCGGCCTGCGTGATTGCGACATACCGGGCTGATTGCCCCGGACACGCACACTTCACACCGCGCTTGCGGCTCGGCTCAGGGCAGCGCCCCGGCGGCACCGCCGGCGGTGTCGTCCAGACCACCGTCGGCGCTGCCACCCTGCCGATGACGACCGTTTCCGGTCATCGGTACAGCTTCCATAGCTCGCACCCAAAGCGAGTGCCTTTCGGCTAGGCGGGATTCGAACCCGCGCCCTGCTGATTAAAAGTCAGCTGCTCTACCTCTGAGCTACTGGTTGGTGGGCCTGAAAGGAATCGAACCTCCACGTAGCCCCCGACGGGCCAGGCCAGGACCATCCAACGACCGCGCGCTGCCGAGGTACGCATGACGGCAGAGCCGCCAGGCGCCAGACGGGAATGCAGATCCCGCTATCGCTACCGCACCGCACCTATCGGTGGATCCTTTTTGAATCGATCTATCGCTATACGATCCGTTATCTGCGATTTAAAACTGCAGGTCGTAATTCACTTGATCGATTCGAATCTGGTATTAATCATCATTTCTCCGGACATTATTCCCCCTTCCCGAAAACGGGCTTAAAAAGAAAATTGGAAATCGGCCCAACGCGGTTGCTCTATCGCCGGAAAAGACCTAGCTGCAGACCGCGCCGCCTGGGAAAACAAAAAGCCCCCGGCAGTTTCCCGCCGAGGGCTTGTTGAAAGCGCTCGGGGGCCTGATCGCTCAGGCCCCGTATACGTCAGGGCCTAGAGCCGATCGCGATTTCCTTTGTCGTCAATGCCTTGCAGTCGCCGACTGGACATGCCAGTGCAGACTTCATGGGCATCGGACGATGGGATAAGGGCGAACAACATTGTCTCAGAGCCTCCAGTTAGGCCCGCAGCAAGCGGGCGTGATTCGTGTTGGGAACGTATTATTGTTAACTTCGATTTAATGTCAAGGGTTTTTTCGATCGAAGATTGAAAAAACTAGTTCCAGTGGCCAGTATGTTTCCCGCCGGATAAACATTCCTACGAAAATCGACCCATGTCGCGGCCCGCGGGGGGCACGTTCTGGTTCTTCGCAGCTGCTCTTCTGGCTACTGGAACTGGCTACTGGAACTTGGGCTCCTGGTTCGTAGGTTGGGCAAAGCGCAGCGTGCCCGACACGGATCTCGCGCCGTGGCTGGGATGCGTTGAAGGCGGTGTTTGGTGGCGACGTTCGAAGCGCCCTTCGCGATGCCACTTGATGAGGCGGGCACGCTGCGCTTTGCCCACCCTACGATTTCTGAGGAGCAGTCCCGGTAGCCAGTTCCAGTAGCCAGTTTGTATCCCGCGGGGCGCAGGAAGCCGACGAATACCGACCCTTCGCCGCGACCACAGGATCGCGCTCAGGCTCTTCGCTGTTGCTTTCCTGGCTACTGGAACTAGGCTCTTGGCTAACGCCCGCGCAGCCGCAGCGCATTGCCGACCACCGA
>JAUIFV010000153.1 GCA_030430155.1 Gammaproteobacteria bacterium | reverse complement strand
TTGATCGGCGCCGACGGTCGCGTCGAGGTGCTGATGCAGCCGCTGGCCCTGCGCGTCGACAGTGACGGCTGGCTGCAGGGGAAAGGCTGGGCGCAGGGATCACGGCAATCGGTGCGCATTCAACCCAGCAGTGATGGCGCCATCGAATGGGATGCACCGGCGCGCTTGAGTAGTGCGGCTGGCCAGAGCGTGACGCTGAGCGGAACCTACACCGAGGTTTCTGCCGCCGACCGCTTGGCCACGGCAAAAGCGCACTTCGCCGATGCCGACAGGGCGCTCAACGCCGCCTATCGCAGCCTGCGCGAGTCCATCGCGGCAGAGGATTTTGCCGAGGTTCGCGCCAATCAGCGGCGCTGGCTGAAGTTTCGCGACTGGTTCGTCGCCGATGGCGATGACGCCGGCATCAACGGCCCAGGCACGGTTCCGCACATTCGGCAGCAAACCGCGCGCACGCTGGATCGGGTTAGCTTTCTACAGCGGCTGGGCAAGCCGCGCGCGCAACCCGAACTCAGCGGCCGCTACAGCGACGGTATGGATGGCGAGATTCGGCTGCGAGCCATTCCCACTGTCGACAAGCACGCATTCATGGCGCTGGTCTCCGAACTGCCGGGGTTGCATCAGGGCGGGATGGGCGAGCCGATCAGCGTTTCAGGACGAGCCTCACC
This sequence comes from Gammaproteobacteria bacterium, assembly GCA_030430155.1. Lineage (GTDB taxonomy): Bacteria > Pseudomonadota > Gammaproteobacteria > Xanthomonadales > SZUA-5 > SZUA-5. The sequence goes on along the minus strand of JAUIFV010000153.1, from coordinate 11,325 downwards.
CGATGCACAGGCACGTTCATGGACCGCCAGCGATGGGGTCAGCGCCAACCCGATAGTGGCAGAGGATGCTGAGCTGCTGATCGAGCCGGCGCTGGACTTCGAGAGCCTGTGGCTGAGCAGCGCCGCCAGCGAGCTGTTCACCGACCGGCTGTGGTTCGTCGCCGAACTGCAGCCGGCAACCGAGCCGATGCGCCAGATTCTACTCAGGCTGCCGGCAGAAGCGTTCGATCACACCACCGAAGGTCTAAGCGAAAAGGGCAAGACGCCGCTGCTGCTGGCGGGCTACTACGAGCCCTTCAGCCTGAGCGAAAACGGACTGGATTTTGCTCGATTGAGCTACGCCGAGGGGCAGGTCGACATAAGACGCTTCGCCATGCCCAACGGCGACGCGCTGATCGCCGTGGCTACGCGTAACGTGCGCGCGCTGCAGTTTGAGCTTTGGCATCTGGCTGTGGGCGCGGAGCTCGCGGTCCGGGTGCCCGTGAGAGATTTCTTGCCATCCATGCGTGCCGCTGATTTCTATGAAGAACCCGGCGCCGCCGGCGACGGCGTGATCGAGTACCAGCTTAGTGCGGAGTTGGAGGAGATCGAATTGAATTGGCGAAGCGGGATGGATCAGGCCTCGGCAGACTATCAGTTTCAGCTGTATTGGGATCACGCCGGCTTTGGGCGCTACCGGCTGCAGAGCGCGAACTAGAGACATCCCTGTGGGACGTTTTATCTGATCGAGCGGGTTGCTATTCCTGACGGGTCATCAGACGATCAGATACAGCGGCGCTCCTGATAGCGCCATTGCGCAGAGCCCCGTTTGGACGATCACGCCTCGGGTGATGCATCAGGCGCGGGCCACTACGGCCTACAGGCTTCAGATGTTGCGCTTGGACCGGGATCAAGCTGGCCGATTCTTCTTGCGCGGGGCACTACGGCCTACGGGAACGCGATCAGGGTCAGCCGGTCACCAATCCCGGCTCGTCCAAATCGTCGTCGTCCAAAGCGTAGCCGTTCTCCTGCAGCTTGCGGCTGACCTCATCCACAACCTCTCGTGCCTCAGGCCAGTCCTCTTCCAGCACGGCGACCGCGATCAACCCGCTCGCCGGCAGTTCGCCGATCCCGCCACTCAAGGCCTCGCCGAGGATGTGGCAGGCAATGCCCGCGTCCTCCAGCGCATGCCGCACCAGGTGGGCATCAATGATCGATTCGGCCTGATAAACAACCTGCATTCGCCAGCGCTCCTGCTCTGTGCTCTGTGCTCTGGGCCCTAAGCCCTGGGCCCTGAACAATTAGTCCTTCTCCGAACCAGTCAGCTTGCGGAACAAGATGGCCAACGTGCGTCCCGGTCGCCCGAAACGTTCCTCCATCGCTTCCACCGAGTCTTCGGCCAGCTTCTTCATCCGCCGCACCTGCAGCTTGATGCCTTTCTCGCTCTCCAACAGGATCTCCGACTCGGCATCGGAGAGCCCGATGCAGTACAGCTGCGCCCGTCGGCCGACGAAATAGGTGCCCGCCAGATGGGTGGCGGTGGAGTAGGCCACCTCAGCGAAGGGCAGGCCGCGGCGCAGCAGTCGACCGGCGAGATTCTTGGCCAGCTGACGGGCAACCATCTTGCCCACCTGTTCGATCAGCTCGCTGCCGCCCGCACCGAAGGTGGCGATCCAGGCGGCGATGCGCAAACGTTCCTTCTCATTCGGTTCACGTCCGTAGAGTGCGAAGGTGGTCAACGCGAGGTCATGCTGTAGCTCGGCGGTGTAGGCGGCGTCGCCGATGCCGTCGATGGCGAAGCTGGCGATGGTGCCCAGACCAGGGACCATGGAGGCCACGCTGGTGGCCGCGCCCAAGGTGCCGGCACGCAGGCATTTGTCGCGCAGCAGCTGGCGGTAGAGCTCGGTCACATCGACATCGGGCTGTTTTTCGCGCCGCGCCTGTGCCGCCGCCTGGGCCTTCTCCCAGGCGCTCTCGAAACTGCTCTGCTCCGCCTTGACGCCCTTGGCCTCGGCTGTCACCTCGATGCTGTCAGCCTTGCTGCGCTGCGCCGAGGTACTGGTTCGTCCGCGAGTGCCGGTCGACGCGGATTTGCGCGCCGGCTTCCTGGCCGCAGGTTTGCGAGTCGCGCTGGTGCTGCGCGTGGTACCGCCCGATTTCGCCCGCGAGCTGCGGCTGGCCGGCTTCCGCGCCGGTTTGGCCTTGGGCTTGGCGGGCTTGGTCACCGGCGCCTTTGTGTGCGGCGTCTCGTCGCTGTCGCTGCTGCCACGGCTTGCGCTCATGGGGTCTCCGTTCTCAGCGCCTCCACTCGGGTCAATCCACGCGGCAGCTTGCCGCCACGCTTGGCTCGTTCGCCGGAAAATGGCGCCAAATCACCCGGCTTGAGACGAAGAGTGCGCGCACCGGCCTGAACGATCAAGTGCTGACCGGGCGCAATCACCGCGATATCGACCACCAGTTCGGCACCCTGTTCTAGCTTGGACTTGGCGATACCGATCAGCTTGTTGCCCTTGCCCTTGTCCAGTTCCGGCAGCTCGCTTAGGGGGAACACCAACAGATGGCCCAGTGAGGTCGCGACCGCGATCAGGCATTGATCCACCTCGGCCGGAACCGCTTTGGGCGTGAGCACTTTGGCCTTTCCAGGCAAGCTGAGCAGCGCCTTGCCCGCTTTGTTGCGACCGATCAGATTGCCGAACTGGGTGAGGAATCCGTAACCGTAGTCACAGGCCATCACCCAACGGCTGTCCGCTTCCCCGGCAATCACGGTAACCACCTGGGCACCGGTGCCCAAATCGAAGCGGCCGGTGATGGGTTCACCCTGACCGCGCGCCGATGGCAGGGTGTGGATCAAGGTGGAGTAGGCGCGACCATTGCTGTCGATCAGCGCCAGTTGCTGGGTGCTGCGTGCGCGGGCGCTGGCCAGATAGCCATCACCCTCGCGATAGGTGAGTGCTGTTGGGTCGATTTCATGGCCCTTGGCCGCGCGTATCCAGCCCTTCTGGCTGATTACCACGGTCATCGGCTCGGACGGGATCAGATCGGACTCGCTCAGCGCCTTGGCCGCCTCGCGTTCGATCAGCGGCGAACGACGCTCGTCGCCATAGCGCTCGGCATCGGCGCTGAGCTCGGTCTTGATCAGATCGGTGAGTCGGTCCTCTGAGTTCAAGGTCGCCTGAAGCTCCTTACGCTCTTTCTCAAGCTTGTCCTGCTCGCCGCGGATCTTCATCTCTTCCAGCTTGGCCAGGTGGCGCAGCTTGGTTTCCAGTATCGCTTCGGCCTGAAGGTCGCTCAGCGCAAAGCGTTCCATTAGTACCGGCTTGGGCTCATCTTCGGTGCGGATGATGCGGATCACCTCGTCCAGGTTCAGATAGGCAATGAGCAGGCCGGCGAGGATGTGCAGGCGGGCCTCGACCTTGTCCAGGCGGTGGCGCAGACGGCGCTTGACGGTGTCGCGGCGGAACAGCAGCCATTCGCTGAGCAAGCCGCGCAGACCCTTGACCTGGGGACGCCCGTCCAGACCGATCATGTTCAGATTGACCCGGTAGCTGCGCTCCAGATCTGTGGTGGCGAACAGATGTCCCATCAGCTCCTCGGCATCGACCCGGTTGGAACGTGGGATCAGCACCAGTCTGACCGGGTTCTGATGGTCCGACTCGTCGCGCAAGTCGTCCAGCCAGGGCAGCTTCTTGCCGCGCATCTGCTCGGCGATCTGCTCCAGCACTTTTGCCGGCGACACCTGGTGGGGTAGCGCGGAGATTACGATCTGGCCCGGCTCGCGCACCCAGATCGCCCGGGCGCGCACCGAACCGTGGCCGCTTTCGTAGAGTTTGAGCAGTTCATCGCGCGGGGTGATGATCTCCGCCTCGGTGGGATAGTCCGGTCCGCGCACGTGCTTGAGCAGCGCCGGAGTGTCTGCTTCGGGGTCGTCGAGCAGATGCAGACAGGCCGAGACCACTTCGCGCAGATTGTGCGGCGGGATGTCGGTGGCCATACCCACGGCAATGCCGGTGCCGCCATTGAGCAGCGCATGCGGCACCCGACAGGGCAGCCAGCTGGGTTCGTTCAAGGTGCCGTCGAAGTTGGGCGAGAAATCCACGGTGCCGTCGTCCACCTCGTCCAACAGCAGCTTGGCGAAGGGGGTCAGCTTGGCCTCGGTGTAGCGCATCGCGGCAAAGCTCTTGGGGTCGTCGGGCGAGCCAAAGTTGCCCTGGCCCTCGATCAGCGGATAGCGATAGCTGAAGGGCTGCGCCATCAGCACCAGGGCCTCGTAGGCTGAGGTGTCACCATGCGGGTGATATTTGCCAATCACGTCGCCGATGGTGCGGGCGGCCTTCTTCGGTTTGGACGCCGCCGACAGACCGAGCTGGCTCATTGCGTAGATGATCCGCCGCTGCACCGGCTTCAAGCCGTCTCCCAAGAAGGGCAAGGCGCGGTCCAGGACCACATACATGGAGTAGTTCAGGTACGCATTTTCGGCGTACTCGCGCAGCGGGATCTTCTCCAGCCCGCCGGCAAAATCGCTATCGGTGGTTTCGCTCATGGTGTTCCGAGTTCGATGGTTTGGAATCGCGTCGCGTCCTGCGGCGCGTGCTATTGCTCGGGCGCTACATAACCCAAAGGCTGATCGGCATCACCACCGAACAGGAATTTCTCCATCTGCTCGGCCAGGTACTTGCGCGTACCGGGATCCAGCGGCGACAGGCGGTTTTCGTTGATCAGCATGGTCTGGTGGGCCAGCCACTGCTCCCAGGCCTCCCTGGAGATCTGTTCGAATATGCGTTGACCCAGCGCGCCCGGGTAGGGCGGCCGACTCAACCCTTCCGCTTCGCGCTGCAAGCGTTGGCACTGCACGGTTCTACTCATCGTAGTCCTTGTTAATTGGTGTTACGAAGGGACGGTTTTCGCTGTAGATCCCGGTATCGTCCCACAGTCACTGGTGGATTATCGCCGTTGCGGCCGTCACGAGGGCTACGCAGCGGCGCTGCGACACTACTAGTGGCAGACTGTAGCTCTGCCAAATCGGTCTGCAAGAGGGCAGCAATCGTCAACTCCGGTCAGCACAACCTGTTGATTTGCGCCCTGTTGTCCTGGGCCGCCAGCGCTGCCAGTTCGGTGGCGGCAGGGGAGTTGCGGGTGGTGGACGGCGCCGGCAAGCCGGTGGCCGAGGCGGTGGTCAGTCTGCATCCGCTGGATGCACCGGCGCCGGATCGGGACACTCAACTGCATAACATCGAGCAGCAGGGGTTGCGCTTCGTACCCCATGTCAGCGTGATCGGGGTGGGTGACCAGGTCAATTTCCCCAATCAGGATCCGGTACGGCATCACATCTATTCCTTTTCCAAACCCAGACCCCTGGAGATCAAACTGTACAGCGGGTTGCCCGCATCGCCGCTGGACTTTCCCAGTCCTGGTGTGGTGGTTCTGGGCTGCAATATCCACGATTGGATGCTGGGCTTCATCCTGGTGCTGGATACCCCGTGGTGGTCGCTCACCGATGGCGGAGGCATTGCAGCGCAATCCGCGGCGCCGCCCGGTCGCTACCGGGTTCAGGTCTGGCATTCGCGGCAGCCCGCGACAGCGCCGCCGCAAACCCGCGAAGTGGTGCTGCCCCTAGCCGCCGACGAGGTCTTCACCCTGCAGTTGGCGCCGCCACCGGATCTGGATCCGCCTGCGCTGGGGATGGGCGGGTGACAGCGAGTATCGACATTCAATCGGCAGCGCCGCGTGCCTCGATGAGCTTCCGCGGCCGCCTGGCCATTGCGCTGGTCACCTTGGTGTTGGTGGCACAGGCGGTGAGCTGGCTGGCCGTTAATCAGACCCTGGATGAGAACGCCTGGCGTGAAGCCAACGAGCGGCTCAGCGCGGGTCGGCTGGTGGTTGAGAAGCAGCTTCAGCAGCGCTCGCAGCAGCTGGAACAGAGTGCGCGGCTGCTGGCCGCCGACTTCGGATTTCGCGGTGCGGTCGCTACCGGAGACCGCGCCACCATCGGCAGCATGGCGGTCAATCACGGTGCGCGCATCGGCAGCGATCGATTCTGGATACTCGATCTGGAGGGCCAGGTCTCCTTCAGTATGGCCGGTGGCGACGATGAGTTGGGTCGGGACTTCGCCAAACTGCTGCAGGATGCCGATGCCAACGGCGCCACCTCCCGCTTCACCACCATCGACGGCGCGCCACTGCAGGTCGTGCTGGTGCCGGTCATGGCGCCGCAGCTGAGCGGCTGGGCGGTGCTCGGATTCACCTTGGATGAGGCCTTGGCGCGGCAGTTGAGGGAGCTGACCGGCTTGGATGTTTCCATCGTCCCGGTGGGTGGCAGCGACGTCGGCTCCAGCGCCAGCTCGAGCCTGCCTCTGACGTGTTTCGCCGCACTTTTGGATCAGGGCATGCCCGATCCCAGTCGCGGAATAATCCGCCACAGTCTGGATGAACACCAGTTTCTGACCCTGCGCAATGATCTTGCCGAAGTGGCTCTGCTGCTGCATCTGGATCGCGACGGGGTGTTGGAGAACGTATACCAGCTGCGTGCCGAACTGGCGGTGATCGCGGCTCTCACTCTGGCTGGTTCGCTGTTCATCGCCCTGTTGATGACCCGCACCGTGACTCGACCGTTACAGCAGTTGGTCGCTGCGGCCAAGCGCATCGGGCGAGGCGACTACAGCCAGCCAGTGCCTGTGGAGCGCGACGACGAAGTGGGGTCATTGGCGCTGACGCTGGAGCAGATGCGCAGCGGCATTGCCGAGCGCGAACGCACCATTGCCCACCAGGCTTTTCATGATGCGCTGACCGGACTGCCCAATCGCAGCAAGGCACAGCAGGAGTTGCGCCGGCACCTGCAGCATGCCAGTGAGGCTGGTCATTCTTTGGCCCTGCTGCTGGTGGACCTGGATCGATTCAAGGAAATCAATGACTCGCTCGGTCATGAAGTGGGTGATCAGGTGCTGATACAGACAGCCAAACGCCTCGGCGAGCGCTTCGACGAAGAGAACCAGGTTGCCCGATTTGGCGGCGATGAGTTTCTGCTGATGCTGCCGCGGACCAGGATCAGGCAGGCTCAGCAGGCCGCCGACGAACTGGTCAGCATGCTGGCTGAGCCTTTGGCCGCTGCCGATATGCAAATGCTGCTGGACGTCTCCATCGGCATTGCCATCTACCCCGAGCACGGCAAAGACCCAGCCGCCCTGCTAGCGCGAGCGGATATCGCGCTGTACGACGCCAAATCGCAACACCGGCGCTGGAGCTGCTACGAGCCCGGGCGCGACGCCGGCCAGCGCGACAAGCTCACGCTGGCCAACGATCTGCGCGGCGCGCTGGGACGCAACGAACTGCTGCTGCACTTCCAGCCCAAGCTGGATCTGCACCGAGGCGCCGTGTCCCACGCCGAAGCCCTGCTGCGCTGGGAGCACCCGACGCGGGGCTTCATTTCCCCGGACTTGTTCATACCGCTGGCCGAACAAACCGGGCGGATCAGAGAGCTGACGCGCTGGGTGCTGGTAACGGCCGTACGGCAGATCGCCCAGTGGCAGGAGGGCGGGCACCACGTTGGTGCCGCGGTCAACCTGTCGGCACTGGATTTGATGGATGACGGACTGCCCGAGCTGGTGCAGCAGCTGCTGAGCCAGCATCAGATCGATCCTCCGCTGCTGGTGCTGGAGGTGACTGAAAGCGCGGTAATGCGCGATGCCGACTACGGCATGGCCATGCTGCATCGATTGCGAAGCTTGGGGGTGAAGCTGGCGATTGATGACTACGGCACCGGCTATTCCTCCTTGTCCTATCTGAAGCAGCTGCCGGTGCACGAGATCAAGATCGACAAATCCTTCGTGATGAATTTGACCAGCGACAGCGACGATGCGGTCATCGTTCGCTCAACCGTCGAGCTTGGGCACAACATGGGTCTGAAAGTCGTCGCCGAAGGGGTTGAGAACGACGCGGCGTTGGAGCTGTTGCGCCGCTTCGGCTGTGACTACGCGCAGGGCTACTGGATCTCCCGACCGTTGCCGGCGGCGGCGATGACCCAGTGGCTGCAGGAACAGCAGCCCAAGCCCGAGGCGGTCCATGCCTAGCGCGGCTCCCGTCTTCGCTGCAGCGCTGCTGCTTTTCGGATCGGCTGCAGCAAGCGCCGGAGGACAGCTGCTGGCGACCGGTGGCGTTCCCACCATCGAGGGCACTGCCGGCGGCGGCGTGGTGCCGTGGGCGGTGCTCGCCGGCTACGGCACCAGCGACGAATGGGGCGGCAATGTCTACTACAGCAATCTGGACACCGGCGACTATCGCCTGGATGTGGCCGGCGGCGCGCTGACCATCAACAATCGGGTCGAATTCAGCGTGGCCAGGCAGTCGCTGCGGCTGTCCACGCTGGGACCGGCGCTGGGCCTGGGCGCGATACGCCTGGAGCAGGATGTGTATGGGGTCAAGGCGCGCCTGGCCGGCGATCTGATCTACGGCGATTGGCCGCAGATTGCGCTCGGCGTGCAGCACAAGCGGCATCGCGACTTCGCCATTCCAGCGGCGGTTGGCGCAGTCGATGACAGCGACACCGAGCTGTATTTGTCAGCGACGCGGCTGTTCTTGGCCGGTGCCGGTGGCTACAACCTGCTGCTCAATGCCGGGGCTCGCTACACACGCGCCAATCAGGCCGGTCTGTTGGGCTTTGGCGGCGATCAGGGTCGTTCTGCCAAGCTCCAGGCCGAACTGTCTGCGGTGGTGCTGCTTAATCGTCACTGGGCAGTCGGTGCCGACTATCGACAGCAGCCGGATCTGCTTGGCTTTGCCCGCGCCGAGGATTGGAAGGACGTGTTTGTGGCCTGGTTCCCCAACCGTCGCTTCAGTGGGGTGCTGGCCTATGTGGATTTGGGCGATGTTGCCACGCTGCGCTCCCAGCAGGGTTGGTATTTGTCGCTGGTGGCGAACTGGTGAGGGCAATGCGTGCATATTTTCGCGGCGTTAGCCTGATTGTCGTTGTCTGGCTGGCGGTGTTCCTGGCCGGCTGTCAGGGCGTCGCCAAACGACAGCCGGATGCGCTTTTCGTCGCCCTGGGAGGGGAACCCGGCCTGCGCGCCCTGGTGGATGAGTTCATCGCGGTCAGCGCTCCAGATCCGCGGGTCGCCCCCACCTTCGCCCACACCGAGATGCGCCGCTTTCGGCAAAAGTTCTACGAGCATTTGTGCGAGCTCAGCGGCGGGCCCTGCGTTTACAGCGGCGACCCCATGGCCGAGGTGCATCGCGGCCTGAACATCAACGAGATGCAGTTCAATGCCGTGGTTGAGAACCTGCAGATTGCCATGGCGCGGCAAGACTACTCGCAGCCGACACAGAATCGGCTGTTGGCTTTACTAGCGCCGTTTCACGGCGACATCGTCGTGGAGTGACGGCAAGCCCGTTCCCAGCAGACGCTAATCGCTAGTGTGGTGAACCGCAATTACCTTGACTCATTTCAGCGTCTTTTGCCCTGATACGTCGTTGCTCGTCGCGGCCATAGGCGAAGCTATGCCTTGCTCCTCGCGCCTAGTCTCAGACCAAAATCCATCTGAACTAAGTTCAACGTAATTGCGGTTCACCACATTAGCCGGCAGGGCAGCATCCTTGAGCACGGGTTTGCGGACGTAATTCCACGCCTCGATGCGGGTGGGTTCCCGGCCCAGCACGGCGCCCAGATGATTGCTTTGTGGGCAGTTGTCCCGAGCCAGCAGTTCCAGGTGGCCGAAGGAGTAGGGCGTGAGATGGAGCAGATCGCAGGCATGACTGAAGGCGCGGCAGATCCAGTGCGGAATTCCCAGCACCTGGCTGCGCCGCTCGCCGCCGCGCAGGCGATGCAGATAGTCGCGCAGCACGAACTGCTCAGGACCCCCGAACTCCAGGACGCGTTCGGGCGCCAGCGCGGCAAGTTCCGTCGCCGGCAGCGTCGCCAGGCGCGCCAGCGCTTCGCCCAGATCCTCCACCCGCAGGCAGGCCAGCCGACCGTTCGAGGAATTGGGCAGCAGATAGACCGGCATCCGCGCCAGCATGCGCAGCCAGCGCGCGCCGAAGCCGTCGCGACCGTCGAGCAGGGAAGGGCGGACGATGGTCAGATCCGCATCGGATGACAGCAGCGCGCGTTCGCCAGCCAGTTTGGAGCGGATGAAGGCGCTGCCGGCGTCGGCATGCAGGCCCAGTGCGGAGACGTGGAGCATGCGCAGGCCGAGCTGCGCGCAAGCCTGGGCCAGGGCGGCGGGCGCGGCGCTATGGACCGCTTCGTAGCGCTCGCCCCAGCGCTGGCGGAGGATGCCGACGCAGTTGATCACCACATCGACGCCGCTCAGCAGCGGCCCCCAGTCTTCGTGACGTTGCAGATGCTGAAGGCGACAGCGCCGCTGTTCGAGCTGAGCGGTGGTCTCGGCGGCATCGAAACGGCTGCCGATGATCACCCGGTGCCCGGCAGCACGCAGAGCGCGCACCGCATAGCGGCCGATGAAGCCGCGACCGCCGAGCACCAACACAGTCAGGGCCGGAGCCGGGTTCACGGCGCGAAGACGCTCCGATGCTGAGATTGCGACATCATCCATGACACGCTTGGCTTGTGACTGGCAAGCCGGTGAATCTATGCTCGAGACGATGACGACGCAAGCCGAATCGACGCTGGACGGGGCGCTGCTGGTGTTCTATGACCGCTCCTGTCCGCTCTGCGAGACCGAGATGCAGACGCTGCGCAAAACAGACCAGCGCAACCGCCTGCAGCTGATCGACTGCTCCGCTGCGGACTTCTCCCATCCGGCGGCGGACCGGGCCAAGATCAGCCGGCAGCGGATGCTTGAAGCCATGCACGTGCTCGACCAAAGCGGCCGTTGGCATGTGGGCGTGGATGCCTTCGTCGAGGTCTATACAGCTGTGGGCATCCATCGCGTTGCGCGCTGGCTGAGCAGTCCCTGGCTCAAGCCGCTGGCAGATTTGATCTATCCTCTGATCGCCCGCTATCGGCAGCCGCTGTCCAGATTGGGGCTGAATCGTCCCTTCGAACGGCTGATCCAGCGCGAGGCCAGACGTGCCTCACAGCGGCATTGCAGCAGCACCGATTGCAGGCTGGAGGAGCACTGACCGAAATGGCCGAGACTGAGCATTCCGAATCAACGGCGCCGGGGCGCAAGCGGCGCTTCAACGTCGAGCTGTTCTCGGCCGGTATGGCGATCATCTTATCGCTGCTATCAATCGTGGTGGCCTATCGCTCGGAGCTGACCCAGCGCGAGATGCTCGCCGCTAGCGTCTGGCCGCATCTGCAGTTCGATCACGGCAACATCGGCGACGACGGCGTCGAACGGATCAGCTTTCAGCTGCGCAATGTCGGCACCGGCCCGGCACAGGTGGTCAACTTTC
>JAUIFV010000152.1 GCA_030430155.1 Gammaproteobacteria bacterium | reverse complement strand
CAATGGCCACCCATTCGTTGACCTTGTGGATGGATTCATTCACCGGACCCAGCTCCACCACCTGGGCACCAGCGGGGGCGAGGAAGCGGCCGTCGGAGGTGCCGCCGCCCGTGTCGCCGACCGCGGGCTTGCCGATGACTTCGTTCAAGGCCGACTGCACCGCATCCACCAACGGGCCATCGGCGGTGAGGAAGGGCTCGCTGGAGACCCGCATGCGCAACGTGTAGTCCAGGCCGTGACGATCCAGGATCTGGCGCACCTGAGCCTCAATGGAATCGACATTGGAGCTGGTGCTGTAGCGCGAATTGAATTTCAACGAGACGCTGCCCGGGATCACATTGTTGGCGCCGGCGCCGGCCTCGATCTCGTAAATCTGAAAGGTGCTGGGCGGAAAGTGGTCGTTGCCGCTGTCCGGGGCGAAGGCGGCCAGTTCGGCCAAGGCCGGCGCCAGCAGGTGGATGGGGTTGCGCGCCAGCTGCGGGTAGGCGATGTGGCCCTGCACCCCGTTGATGGTCAGATAGCCGTGCAGCGAACCGCGTCGGCCGATACGGATGCGATCGCCCAGAGTGCGTTCCGATGAGGGTTCGCCGATCAGCGCGTAGTCCACCTGCTGGCCGCGCTGTTGCAGCCATTCCACCACCTTGACCACGCCATCGGTGGCCGGGCCTTCCTCATCGCTGGTCCACATCAGGCCAACGATGCCGGGATGCTCCGGATGCTCGGCGACAAAGCGCTCGGCGGCCAGACACTGGGCGGCCACCGAGGCCTTCATGTCAGCCGCGCCCCGTCCGTACAGCCGGCCTTGGCGCTCGCTGGGCGTAAAAGGTGCGCTATCCCATTCCTCCAGCGGCCCCGGAGGGACCACGTCGGTGTGACCCACCAGCGCCAGTAGCGGACCGGCTTCGCCGTGCCAAGCCCACAGGTTGTCGACTTCGCCAAAGCGCAGATGGGCAATGGAAAAGCCCGCTTCGGCCAGTCGTTGGGCGAGCAGGATCTGGCAGCCGGCGTCTTCCGGGGTAACCGACGCGCGGGCGATGAGCTCGCGGGTCAGCTGCAGGCAGGCGTTATCGGCGGTGCTGGCGGGGTTGGGTTGCATACGCTTTGAGGACTGAGGACTGAGGACTGAGGGCTGAGGGCTGAGGGCTGAGGGGCGCGCGATTCGTAGTGTGCGCGCTAAATCTCAGGTGAACAGCTGGCTGTAGCGCTTGTCCGAAAAGCCTGCCGTGGCCTGGCCGTCTTGGATCAGCAGCGGGCGTTTGATCAGCGCCGGGAATTCGGCCACCAAAGCCTGCCACTCGGCTTCGTTGGCGGGTGATTTGCGCGCCTCGGGCAGATTGCGCCAGGTCATGCTGGCGCGGTTGACCAGCTTCTCCCAGGTCAGCTGCTTGGCGTAGCGGCTCAGGTCAGCCGCCGCGATGGGGTGGTCCCGGTAATCGACGAATTCGTAGTCCACGCCGTGCTGTTCCAGCCATGCCTGGGCCTTCTTGCAGGTGCTGCACTTGCCCAAACCATAAACGGTGATCTTGCTCATTCCACTCCTCGCAGCAGCTCGTTGACGCCCACCTTGGCGCGGGTCCGTTCGTCTACCTGTTTGACGATCACGGCGGCGTAAAGGGAGTGACTGCCGTCGGCCGCCGGCAGCGAGCCGCTGACCACCACGCTGCCGGCCGGGACCCGGCCATAGCTGATCTTGCCAGTGGCGCGATCGTAGATGCGCGTGGACTGGCTCAGGAACACGCCCATCCCGATCACCGCGCCGCGTTCGACGATCACCCCCTCGACGACCTCGGCGCGGGCGCCGATGAAGCAGCCGTCTTCGATGATGGTCGGGGAGGCCTGCAGTGGCTCCAGTACGCCGCCGATGCCGGCCCCGCCAGACAGATGCACGCCGGCGCCGATCTGCGCGCAGGAGCCCACCGTGGCCCAGGTGTCGACCATCGTGCCGGCGCCAACAAAAGCGCCGATGTTGACGTAGCTGGGCATCAGCACCACGTCCTTGCCGATATGCGCGCCCTGACGAACCAGCGCCCCGGGCACCACTCGGGCTCCTTCAGCGGCGAAGCGGGCGGCATCATGTTGGGCGTAGCGCAGTTCCACCTTGTCCCAGGCCGGCGACCCGGCACCGTCCATCACCCGGTTGTTGCTGATCCTAAAGTGCAGCAGCACCGCCTTCTTCAGCCATTCATGCACCACCCAGCCGTCTGCGGTCGGCTCGGCTACCCGCAACCGGCCCGTTTCCAGCCCGTGCAGCACCTCGTCGATGGCGCTGCGCAGCCATGCCGGCTGCGCCGCAGGACTCAGTTCAGCACGCCCCTCCCAGGCTTGCTCTATCAACGTTTGCATGGTGGTCATGGGCGTGATGGAATTGGCTTTGAGGCTGCGCAGTGTACGCGTAGGCCGGGATCGGCCCAACCGCGGCCTGCGCCGACTCGACCAAGTTTTGACTGGGAAGGTCCAACTGATGAACGCTGTCAGAGCATTGCTTTGGGCAGCATTGCTGGCCGCAGCTCAAGCGCAAGCATGCTTTTGCACCATTGACCCAGATATCTCGCCGCGCTGGCTGTTTGCCCAGTTTGATGCGGTTGTGGAGCTGGAGATCGGCGAGATCATCGCTGTCACGCCGGATATGGAGGAGGCAAGATTGCGCGTGCTCCGGTCCTGGTTGGACGCGAGCCATCAGGGTAGGCATCTGACCATCCGATACGGATCGGGCCTGTCTGCTTGCGGTTCCCCGCAGATCTACACAGGATCGATTTGGACCACGATCCTGGACGCAGAGCATCATCCTGCGACGCAGCTTGGGCCGTGCGGCTGGGGTCGAAACCGACGAGTGGATGAACAACGAGCTGAGCGCTTTGATCGCTATCAGCGCGAGTTCCTGATCCGCCGCTCGCTCACCTCCGAAGACTGGGATCGTATCCTTCAACCGCTACGCAAACACGCTGCGTCCTGGGCAGGCGAAGGCCCTGCCGACAGCTGTCAGGCGCTGCTGGACGATCCGGGTCCGCCGGGAAAGTGCCCTGCAAAGCTGATTGCCGCAGACGGTGCCTTTTGGGCGATCAGCGAGGACTGGCAGTCCTTAGAGGCCGAGGTCTACGGATTCGCGCGCAACCCGTCCGGACAAGCCGCCGTGTGGCGTATGCCGCTTGAGGTGGCCATGGACGGCCAGCTGGTCCTGGACGCAGATGAACTGCAGCACCGGACTTGCGCATGGCTCGCGCTCACAGCGGATCTGGCCGAGGTTTGCCGGTAGCCTCGAATCTGGTCAGGCGGCAGACCCACGGACTGCCGATGCGCTTTCCTGGCTACTGGAACTGGCTACTGGAACTAGGCTTTAACCATCCTCACTCACCAACTGCTCGGCCAAGGCCCGAGTCAGCTCCTTGGTCTGGGTCTTGGTCAGCGCCCGGCCGCGCTGATTGGAGAGCAGGAAGCGGTCTTCGACTCGTTCGCCGAAGGTGGCGATGCGCGCGGTGTGGACGTTGACACTGCAGCTGAGCAGGGCCAGGGCGACGCGGGTGAGCAATCCGGGTTGATCGGAGCAGGCCAGCAGCAGCTCGCTCTTCTCCCCGGATTCCAGGCTGCGCAGATTGATTTCCGGCGGGAAATAGAAGTGGCGCTGCTGGCGGGATAGATTCTTCTTGGCCATTCGCGGCTTCAGCGGGCTCTCGGCCAGGGCCAGTTCCAGGCGCATCTGGATTTCGATGTTGCGGGTCATCGAGTCGGTCCAGCGGGTATCCAGATCGACGACCTGGAAGCTGTCCATGGCCCAACCGCCGGGCGAGGTCAGTATGCGCGCGCCCACCACCGCCAGATGCAAGCGGTCGAGCAGGGCTGCGAGAGTGGCGAAGATGCCGTCCTGATCGCGGGTATAAACGAAGATCTCCCGAGCCCCGGTGGAGCCGATCTTGCGCACCGCCGCCAGCGGCTTGTCCGGCTCTCGATTGCTCTGCAGCAGGGCCCCGGACTGCCAGCGCAGCTGGTCGGCGCTTTGCCGCTGGAAGCACTCGGGTGGGAAATCCGCCCATAGAGTCTGCAGCTGATCGCGACCGAAGCCTTCGCCGAGCAGCATTTCCATCGCCTCACGCCGGATACGCGCGGCCTTGCGCGGGGTGCTGCTGGCCATCTCGCCGCTGCGCAGATACTGCTCGGTAAAGCCGTGCAGATCGCCAAGCAAGCGCGCCTTCCAGCCGTTCCAAAGCTTGGGATTGGTGCCGCGGATATCGGCTACGGTGAGCACGTACAGATAATCCAGGCGTCGCGGCTGCTCGACCAGCTTGGCGAAGCGGGCGATGGTGGCCGGGTCGTGCAGATCCTGCTTCTGCGCGGTGATCGACATGGCCAGATGCTGGCGGACCAGGAAACTGAGCAGCTCGCGGTCTTCGGCGGGCAGGCCCAGGGCGCGAGCGAAGCGGCGGATTTCCACCGCGCCAAGCTTGGAGTGGTCGCCGCCGCGGCCCTTGGCGATGTCGTGGAACAATCCGGCCAGGTAGAGCAAATGCGGCTTGTCGATGCGCTTCTGGATGCGCATCGGCTCGGCCAGATCTTCGCTGCCATTGCCCAGGCGCAGATTGTCCATCTGCTCCAGCACCGCCAGGGTGTGGCGGTCGACGGTGTAGACGTGAAACAAATCGTACTGCATGCGCCCGGTGATCCGGGCGAAGGCCGGGATCATCGCCCCCAGAATGCCGTGCCTGGCCCATAGCCGCAGTACCCGCAGCGGCGAGGACTCGCCCTGCAGCAGCTCCATCAGCACGCCGCGCGATATCGGCCCCTGCAGGGCCCGCTTGTGCGCCGCCAGCAGGCGATCGATGGCCCGCGCGGCCTCCGGGCCGATGGCTTTCAATTCGGGTCGGCGGATCAGCCACTGCAGGCCGTGGACCAATCCCAGCGGCTTGAGTGCCTTGCTCTTGGGCGTACATTCCAGGCGTCCATCGACGGCACACCAACCGGGACCCAGCGCTTCGCTCTTGCTTGGTCGCAGGCGCTGCTGCACCCGCGCCACGATGCGTTCGCCTAGCAGCGACACCCGGGCAGTCGCGCGGAAATACTCGCGCATGAACTCTTCGATAGAGGCGTTGCTGCCCGGCGTTGGCGCGTGGCCGAAAAGATTGGCCAGCCGCGGCTGGTAGTCGAACAGCAGGCGGTCTTCGCCGCGCTCGGCGAGCAGGTGCAGGGCATAGCGCACGCAGCGCAGGTGATCCACCGCCTGGGCCCACTTGCTGCGCTCATCGCGATGCAGCAGCCCCTGCCGCTCCATCTCGGCGAAGCTGCCGGCGCCGGCGCAGACCCGGGCGATCCACAGCGTTGATTGGCTATCGCGCAGGCCGCCGGGGCCTTCCTTGATCTGCGGCTCCAGATTGAAGGTGGTGTCCTGATAGCGCGCATGGCGCTCGCTCTGCTCGCTGAGCTTGGCCTGCAGATAGGCTTCGGGTGTCCAGCCGGCGCCCTTGCTCAGCAACGGCGACAGCTCGCGCCAGCGCTGCCGATCGCCGGTGATCAGTCGGGATTCCATCAGCGAGGTGGCCAGGATCACGTCGGCCTTGGCGTCCTCCAACAGCTGCGGCGTGCTGCGCACGCTGTGGCCGACGCGGTAGCGCAGATCCCAAACCGCGGCCAGAAAGCCCTGGATCCTTTCAGGCAGTACCTCCGGGGCCGGATGCGGAGTCAGTACCAGCAGATCGATGTCCGAGTGCGGGTAGAGCTCGCCGCGACCAAAGCCGCCGGTGGCAATCAACCCATAGGGCGAGTCCGACCCCACACAGGCGAACCACAGACTGCGCAGCGCCAGTCTGGCCAGGCGGGCGCGGTCGGCGAGGATGGTCGGTACCCGGCGACCCAACGCGAATTGCAGCGCAAAGTCGCTGTCAAAGGCGGCCAGGTCGGCGCGCAGGCGGGCGACGAAATCGCGCAGTTCGGTGAGCGGCAATCGCTCCTTGGTTTTGGCCGTGGCACTCACCGCTGCGGGGCGCGGGTGCGCGCTACCAGTCCTCTTCCGGGCGTCGGGTCAGCACCTCGAAGCCGCTCTCGGTGACCGCGATGGTGTGTTCCCACTGCGCACTCAGCGCCCGATCCTTGGTCACCACGGTCCAGCCGTCAGGGAGCAGGCGCACCTGGTAGCCGCCGGCGTTGACCATCGGCTCGATGGTGAAGGTCATCCCGGGCGCCAGTTCCAGCCCCATGCCGCGCTTGGGGTCGTAGTAGTGCAGCACCTGCGGATCCTCGTGGAAGACCTCGCCAATGCCGTGACCGCAATAGTCACGCACCACCGAGAAGCCTTGCGCTTCCACGTGGCGCTGGATCACCTGGCCGATCTGGCCAAGTTTCACTCCCGGCTTGACCAATTCGATGCCCATGCACATTGCCTCACGGGCCACGTTGCACAGCCGTTTGGCCAGGATGCCGGGCTCGCCTACGTAGTACATGCGGCTGGTGTCGCCGTGAAAGCCGTCTTTGATCACGGTCACGTCGATGTTGAGGATGTCGCCCTTCTTCAGCACCTTGGGGCCGGGGATGCCGTGGCAGACCACGTTGTTCACTGAAGTACAGATCGAGCGCGGGAAGCCCTTGTAATTCAGCGGCGCCGGTATGCCGCCCTGGACTTCGGTGATGTACTGGTGGCAGCGCCGATCCAGTTCATCGGTGGTCACTCCGGGTTTTACGTAGGGCTCGATCATCCCCAGCACATCGGCGGCCAGGCGACCGGCAGTGCGCATTTTCTCCAGCTGTTCCGCGTTCTTAATCGTTGCACCCATGAATACTGACGCCATCCCTTGATCAAACTTTCCCAAGCCGGCTATTATTCCGCAGATTTGTTCGCGCGCAACCATCAACCGCGGTCGCATACTGCGAGCAATCACGGAGACCGGTGCCGACGGCGACCGGCTCTGACTACACACACGCACCGTAAAGCCGCAAGGGGTGCTCCGAACCGATCGGTTCGAAGTCTTTGCCGCTGGCGCGTGGAGGCCTAAACCCCTGGGGTTCAAGACCCCGATCGTAACAAGGAATAGCAATGCCTAACGTCACTATGCGCCAGATGCTCGAAGCCGGCGTTCATTTCGGTCACCAGACTCGCTACTGGAATCCGCGCATGGCGCCCTACATTTTCGGCGCCCGCGGCAAGATCCACATCATCAACCTCGAAAAGACCCTGCCGCTGTTCAGCGACGCGATGAACTTCATCAGCGCGCTGGCCCAAAAGCGCAGCAACATCCTGTTCGTCGGCACCAAGCGCTCGGCGCGCGACACGGTGATCGAGGAAGCCCGGCGCTGCGGAATGCCCTTTGTGGCGCACCGCTGGCTGGGCGGCATGTTGACCAACTTCCGCACCGTCAAGCAGTCCATCGCACGGCTGAAGGATCTGGAAACCCAGAGCACCGACGGCAGCTTTGATCGGTTGGTCAAGCACGAAGTGCTGGGTTTGCAGCACGAGATGGAGAAGCTCGAGCGCAGCCTGGGCGGCATCAAGAACATGGGCAACCTGCCCGACGCGCTGTTTGTGATCGACGTTGGTCACGAGGAGATCGCGATCAAGGAAGCCAACAAGCTGGGTATCCCGGTGATCGCGGTGGTCGACTCCAACCACAACCCGGCCGGCGTGGATTACGTGATTCCGGGCAATGACGACGCCATCCGCGCGGTGCAGCTGTACACCCGCGCCGCCGCCGATGCGGTGCTGGAAGGCAAGGCCGCCGCGCCCATGGTTGGCGCGTCGCCGGACGATGAGTTCGTTGAGCTGGATGCCGAAGGCAATCCGATCACCCGCGACAACGCGGACAAGCGCAAGCCCGCCCCGCGCGGCAAGAAGGCCGCCGACAAGAAGCCGGCGGCGAAGAAGGCTGCCGCCAAGCCGGCTGCTGAGGCTCAGCCGGAAGCTGCTGAAGCCAAGGCCGAAGCCACTGCCGAGGCCACCGAAGCCAAGGCCGAGGCGACTGAGGCCAAGCCGGAAGCTGCTGAATAAGCCGGGCGAAAGCCACAGAATTCGAACAAGCTAAGGAATATCAAAGGCATGCAAATCACTGCAAGTATGGTGAAGGAACTCCGCGAGCGCTCTGGCGCGGGGATGATGGAATGCAAGAAGGCGCTGACCGAAGTCGGCGGTGACGTTGAGACCGCCATTGAGCATCTGCGCAAGCAGGGCCTGGCCAAGGCCGACAAGAAGTCCGGTCGGGTGGCTGCCGAAGGTCGTATTGCGATGGCCCAGGACGGTGCGCGGGCGGTGCTGGTTGAGATCAACTGCGAGACCGACTTCGTTGCCAAGGACGACAACTTCGTGGCCTTCTGCGACGCCGCTGCCGGCGCCGCCCTGAGCGCGGATGTGGACAGCGTCGAGGCGATGGGCAACCTGGATCTGAACGGTCAGACCCTGGAAGCGGCGCGTCTGGCCCTGGTCGCCAAGATCGGCGAGAACATCCAGATCCGCCGGGTGGTCAAAGTGACCAGCGGCGGCGCCCTGGGCGCCTATCTGCACGGCAGCCGCATCGGCGTGCTGGTCGCGCTCAACGGTGGTGACGAGGAACTGGCCCGCGATCTGGCCATGCACGTGGCCGCCACCAAGCCGGCTTTCCTGGATGCCAACGCGGTGCCGGCCGAGGTGCTGGAGAAGGAAACCGAGATCCTCAAGGCGCAGGTCGCCGAAAGCGGCAAACCGCCGGAGATCGTGACCAAGATGGTCGAGGGTCGGCTGCGCAAGTACCTGGCCGAGATCACCCTGGTTGGTCAGCCCTTCGTCAAGGATCCGGACGTCACCGTCGAGGCCCTGCTGAAGAAAAACGGTGCCTCTATCGCGTCCTATAGCCGCCTGGAAGTGGGCGAGGGCATCGAGAAGAAGGAAGAGAACTTCGCCGCCGAAGTGATGGCGCAGGTTCAGGCCAGCAAGTAGTGTGACAACCGTCGCGATGCCCGCAGCACGGGCATCGCGACGGCAAGCTGCGCGATCGAGGGAGATCGTCGATAGCGCATCGTTGTTCAAGCGTTCGCTGTCGATCCGCAGGCACTGGAGATCGTCAGGAGCGCGCAATCGAAAGGTGCTTCAACGATGACCATCAGCTCCCTACCCGCCAATCCGCAGCCGCTGAGCGATCGACCCTTGGTGCATACCCGGGTGCTGCTGAAGCTGTCCGGCGAAGCCCTGCTCGGTGAGGAACCCTTCGGTATCGACCCGCAGGTGCTGGGCGCGGTTGCCGAGGAGATTATCGAGGTCTCCAAGCACGGCGTGCAGATCGGCGTGGTCATCGGTGCGGGCAATCTGTTCCGCGGTGCCGGACTGGCCGCCTCTGGGCTGGACCGGGCCACCGCTGATCACATGGGCATGCTGGCCACGGTGATGAA
Source organism: Gammaproteobacteria bacterium (assembly GCA_030430155.1). Classification (GTDB taxonomy): domain Bacteria; phylum Pseudomonadota; class Gammaproteobacteria; order Xanthomonadales; family SZUA-5; genus SZUA-5. Next base: position 2,662 of record JAUIFV010000152.1, on the reverse strand, counting down.
TGCCCTGGCCATGCAGGATGCGCTGGAGAAGCGCGGCGCCGTGGCCCGGGTGATGAGCGCGATCAAGATCAACGAGGTCTGCGAGGACTACATCCGCCGGCGTGCCATCCGCCATCTGGAGAAAGGCCGCATCGTGGTATTTGCCGCCGGTACCGGCAATCCCTATTTCACCACCGATTCGGCCGCCGCCCTGCGCGCCATCGAGATCAACGCCGATCTGGTGGTCAAAGCCACCAAGGTGGACGGTCTGTACTCGGCCGATCCGAAGAAGGACCCCAACGCCGTGCGCTATGACCGGGTCAGCTTCGACGAGGTCATCGAACGCCGTCTGGCGGTCATGGACACCACCGCCATCGCCCTGTGTCGCGACTACGACATGCCCATTCGGATCTACAACATGGATCACAAGGGTGGCTTGCTGGCGATCGTTTATGGCGAGCAGTTGGGGACGATTGTTGAGGCTTAGGGCTTAGGGCTTAGGGCTGAGGAGGAGCAACAGCAAGAACTGCAGCGCGATCAGAGCGGGCTCGTTCCGTTTCCGCTCTTCGCAGCTACTCTCGCCTCCGTCCAAGCCCGACCGAACGCTCCGAGCCGCCGCGCTTTTCCTCAGCCCTCAGCCCTCAGCCCTCAGCCCTTGCTAGGCAACCACCCCAGCCCTCAGCCCTTTCCCAGCGCAAATCGCCGACCACCTGCTACCATTCCCGGCTACCCAAAGCGCAACCCATGCGGAGCCCACCATGAACCTCGATGAACTACACGACGACGCCAAGATCCGCATGGGCAAGAGTGTCGAGTCACTGCAGCATGCGCTGGCCAAGCTGCGTACCGGGCGCGCGCAGGCCTCGCTGCTTGATCACATCAAGGTCGAGTACTACGGCCAGGACGTGCCGATCTCCCAGGTTGCCACCGTCGTGGTATCCGACTCGCGCACCATCACCATCACGCCGTGGGAAAAGAACATCGTGGGCGCGGTGGAGAAGGCCATATTGACCTCTGATCTGGGTCTGAACCCGAACACCGCAGGCACCGTGATCCGCATCGTCCTGCCCGCGCTGACCGAGGAGCGGCGCAAGGAGTTGGCCAAGGTGGTTTCGCAGGAGGCCGAGAACGCCAAGGTGGCGGTGCGCAACATCCGTCGCGACGCCAACCACCACTCCAAGGATCTGCTCAAGTCCAAGGACATCACCGAGGACGAGGAGCGCCATGCCGAGGTGGAGATCCAGAAGCTCACCGACCATTTTGTCGCCGAGATCGACACGGTCGCCAAGGCCAAGGAAGAAGAGCTGATGGCGCTCTAGCGCCGCTTGCTCGGGATGGCTAGCCAATACACTCCGCCCTCGTTTACTGCATCGCCAGAACATGGCGGCTAGTAGCGAGCACGCACCGCGGCTGCCGCAGCACGTGGCGGTGGTCATGGACGGCAACGGGCGCTGGGCGGAACAGCGTCGGCGGCCGCGTCCCTTCGGCCATCGCGCCGGAGTCAAGGCGGTGCGCGGAATCATTGGCGCGTGCGTCAGCAAAGGCATAGGTGCGCTCACCCTGTTTGCCTTCAGCAGCGAGAACTGGTCGCGGCCGCGATCGGAAGTCTCAAGTCTGATGGATTTGTTTCTGCGCTCGCTGCGCCGTGAGGCGGCTGAGCTTTCGGCGAACGGGGTCAGGCTGCGCTTCATTGGCGACCGCAGCCGCTTCAGCCAGGAACTGGTCAGCCTGATGGGTGATGTAGAGCAGCAGACGCTGAGCAATGAACGTCTGCACCTGAACATCGCGGTCAACTACGGCGGGCGTTGGGATATTGTTGCCGCGGCGCGCGATCTGGCTTTTGCGGTCGCCCAGGGAACACTTGATCCGGAGCAGATAGATCAGGATCGCTTTGCGCTTTCGATGAGTCTGGCCGGCTTGCCCGAGCCCGACCTGCTGATCCGCACCGGCGGCGAGCGTCGGATCAGCAATTTCCTGCTCTGGCAGCTGGCCTATACCGAGCTGTACTTCAGCAACGCGCTGTGGCCGGACTTCGATGACGCCGCCTTCGACGCCGCGCTGACCGATTTCGCCCAGCGCGAGCGGCGCTTCGGCAAGACCGGCAAGCAGCTGCAGAGTGGCGCGGCCAGCTCATGAGCAACGCTTTGGCCAAGCTCAGCTCGCTGCAGCAGCGCATCATCACCGCGCTGGTGTTGGCGCCGCTGGCCATTGCCGGCGTGCTGCTGCTGAGCAGCTTTGCTTTCGCCGTTGCCCTGGCGTTGGTTTTTTCCTTCGGCCTGTGGGAATGGTCCAGGCTGATCGGACTGCGTCAGCGGCGCTTCCGTTCGCTGCTGGTGCTGGCCAATCTGGGCGCCATGCTGGTTCTGGCCTGGCTGTTCAGAGGCCGTTCGGTGGACCTGCTGCCGCTGGTCTTCCTCGGCGTGCTGTGGTGGCTGGTGGCGATGGTCTGGCTGCGGTCGTCAGGATTTGGCGGCGAAGCGACCACGCGTAATCTGGAGATCAAATGGCTGGTGGGTTCGCTGGTCACCCTGCCGGCCTGGGCCGCGGCCTGGGTGCTGCACGATCAGCAGCCGCACGGGCCGTGGTGGACGCTGTTCCTGGTGATGCTGGTGTGGGTGGGCGATATCGGCGCCTACTTCTTCGGTCGGCGCTTTGGCAACGTGAAGCTGGCGCCGACCATCAG